>CAIQNV010000140.1 GCA_903873295.1 uncultured Elusimicrobia bacterium | reverse complement strand
TGTTCAGGATGGCCTCTTCCGGCGCGCTCCCCGGCGGGGCGCCATAATCCAGCAGGAGCCTGGATTTTCCAGAAACCAGCTCGATGCAGGTCCCGCCGGTTCCTTCAGCGCCGCGGTGCCCGATACTTTCCATATTTGTTGCAGCGCCCGCCGGGGCGGCGCGAGCCCGCGCTGTGCGGCCGCGGCGGACTGGCTTTCAACTTCTTTGTGATCCACCAATAATTTAGACGAATACCGGGGACAGTATATTTAATTCCGAATTAAATATACTGTCCCCGAATCTCCGTATTCCCGAATATCGCTAGATTATTTCGTTCCAGGAGCCGGTGTTCGCGGTTATTTCCTGACGGACCTTTCTGCGCTGGGCGCCGTCCACGGCATCCCGCATGGCATCAAGCCGCTCTCTCTCTGCGGAAGACCTGGCAAGACCGCTGCGCACCTCGTCGAGGTCACCGATAACATAGCCCATCTGCTTCACAGTGAAAGCGGCGGGATCGCCGAGCACGGCTTGAGCCTCTTCGATCACCGTCGCTATTGTCGGCCTGGCGTGCGGCACTGTTTTTACACCCAGTTCCTGCCGGACTTTTCTGCGCTGGGCGCCGTCCACGGCATCCCGCAGGGTGTAAAGCGGCTTCCTCTCCGCGGATGACCTGGCCAGACAGCTGAGCACCTCGTCAAGGCTCTCAATAACATCGCCCATCTGCGCCACAGTGAACGAGGCGGGGCTGGCGACCATGGCTTGAGCTTCTTTGATCACCGCCGCCGTGTCCGCTACCCGCACCGGCGCCGGGACCGGCGCAGTTACCTGCGTCAGATCCGCATTCTCAAGACCGAGCTGCGCCGCCGCCGTGCCCGCGTAAGCCCCGCCGGTCATTCCTAAGATCAGCGCCGCGATGTATATTGAATTTTTCATAATTTTATTGCTTTCCTTTTTTTACCCGGTCTTAACTGCCGCCTGCTTTACCGTCCTCAACGCTTCCTGATATAGTTTACCCCGCCCGCCGCCGGCTTTCAGGGGGCCAAAGAACCAGAATAGCCCGGTTTTTTGATTCAGGAACGGCGGCTAAGCAAAACCGCCTTTAACTTAACCCGCGGTTAAATTAGTTTGGGAGGAATACAGGTGATAGTATGTGGATCAGACGGCGAAGCGGCGCTCGAGTTCGGCCGCCAGATCGGAAACTATTTTTGAGCCGGAGCTCTTCGCGGAAATTATCAGCAGCAGCGCCTGCCGGGAAGCCTCGTCCCGGCGGCCCGCCGCACGGCTTTCGCCCAGCGCTCTCTCCGCCTGTTTCAGGGCGACCAGCGCGGGATAAGCCAGAGCAACAGCCTCTCCCGAAGTGTAGTTGCCCCCGGGAGCAGCGTCCGTTTCTCTGGAACAATTTTCCAGGCTCAGGCAGGGCGGCTCGCTTACCACGGCACGCAGGAACTCCCAGTCCTCGGCGGAGCTCAGGTTTTTGCCCAGCAGATAAATTATAGTCCCGCGCTCATTGCGCTCTTCGGCCGGAAGCTGCCGGTATTTCTGCCTGAAAAGGCGCTTTGCCTGCAGTGAGAGCTCCTTGAAGGCGCTGTCCAGCCTTGGGTCATTATCGTTTTTAGACAGGAGTATCTCTTCCAACATAGCCAGCTGGGCCGCCGCCCCGGAGGCCGGGGCCTGAGCGACCGCCGCTGTCTGCCCGGCCGCGGCATTGGCGGCGGCCGCCGCGGCGGGAGCGGGGGGCGCTTCAGCGGCCGTACCGGACGGCCTTACGGCGGCAGGCCCGTTTACCGGCTTCGTTACGGCTCTGGTCGTCTCATGTCTGGGCAGCGGCGGAAGGGGTTCAAAATCGGAAAGACTGGTCTTTGGAGAGGCGCGGAATACGCGCAGGGAAAGGAAAGCCAGGCCTATCAGCAGGACAGCCACAAAAAAAGTTTTCATGCGGGCGAGCTACCTATCGGGAAAAATGCAGATTATCTCCGGGGATATCGTCAACCCCATAGACGACGCCTTCCGTTGAATAACTGCCGAGGTCATAGTCGGGTTTGCGCTGCGACGGCAGCACCCTGTCGCAGGTCTCCCAGGAATAAAGCTCCGCGTCCATGCGCACCTTGCCTCCGCAGTTGGCGCAGTTCTTAGGGATACTCTCCATCATAACGCAGGTAGCGCCGTAAGCGCCTAAAGGTGTGCCGTCACAGGCAACTCTGCCGCGAAGCGCCGCATCCCGGAGATCGCCGGGGCATTTAACGTGCGGCCAGTTAACCGTGGTTTTTCCAGTATGCCTGGTCTCGTGAACAAGCGTTGCGATGCGGAAGATCTCGGAATAGCTGAAGTGACGCGGCCTGAGATTGATCACCGACGGCTGAAGAGCGCTGACATAGGCGACGGTCCTCTCGGTTTCCGCGGGATGGACAGGCCCCATACGGATCTCCGCAACGCCGGCTCCCAGGAAGCGCAGATAATCGTCGCCGTGCACCCGGCCGAAGATATTGCTATGGAGGCTTGTCGGCCGCCGGTCGTTCGGGCGGATGCCGGCCAGCAGTTCCAGATCGAGCAGCATAAGTTTCACAAAGTCATCGGGTAAGTTGGAGTTCAAGGCAATGCCATAAGCGCCGTAGCTGCGGGCCTGCGCGATCTGTTTGGCGGTAATATCGGGCGGCGGCGGCGGTTGCGGCGTCTGCGGCTGAACCAGGAGAGCGGCCGGGCCGCTTGTATTGGCAAGTTCTTCGTACGCCTTGGGAGCGTCCCGGAGATCCGACGGGATATCCGCGCGGGAGCGGGCCATATAGAAGGCTGCCGCGGCAGTTGCCAGCACGGCGGCTAAAGCGTATTTATTCCAATAGCTCATACTTGATCCTGCTGACCCGCAGTACCTATATTCTATAGCGTAATCGACCTTATCCTGTTTGTCAAGGGCCCGCTCCTCGCTCAGCCGCGCCAGAAAAAGCCGAGGCCTGACCATAGTCCTTTTACCGCCGCCTGCCTGGGCCTTTCTGCCCTGTGCCAGCGGCGGTTTTACTTATAAAATCTAAGTGATGAAGACCACGCTCTTCCGCCGTCTCCTGCTGACCCTGGCCCTTACCGCACTGCTGCCCGTCCGCGGGCGCGCCGGCGCTTTTGAAGACCTCTATTCAGGCGGCAGGGACGCCGTCCTGCCCGCGCCGTCCTCCGCGCAGGCCGCAGACTCGCGCGCTGCGGCCTCGGGCCATTATCTAGACGTCAATTCGCTCGACCTGCGCGCGGTCCCGTCCGCGCCGGCCGACGGTTCTCCCGCGGACAAGGAAGACTTCAGGATACTCTACGACTGGCAGGCCAGGCGCACCGCCGCCCAGTGCGCCGCGGCCGGCGGCGAGATGGAGCATAACTACGAGGTTTTCTTCGGCAAGCTCAGCCCCTTCGGCCAGCCTACGCCGCCCGAAGTGAAGGCCTTTCTCAACAACGTATCCAAAGACTCCGTCGCCGCGCACACTCTCCTCAAGCAGGCCTACCAGCGCCAGCGGCCCTTCGTGCGCGACCCCGGCATAAAGCCGTGCATCATGCGCGTGCAGGGCCTGTCCTACCCCAGCGGCCATTCGGCTATGGCGAGGCTTTTCGCGCTGATCCTGTCCGACCTGGTCCCCGCCCGCCGCGCCGAGTTCCTAGCGCGCGCCGACGAGGCGGCCCTCAACCGGGTGCTGGCCGGCGTTCACCACCCCACCGACACCTCGGCCGGCAAGGTTCTGGCCGACGTGCTCTACAAGAACCTCTTCGATCAGCCCCGGTTCGTCACCGAAATGAAAGCCCTCCGTCCCCTGCTGCGGCAATAAATCCAGCTCCCCGCCAGCGCCATTATAGGCTTTCCACACGTATTCGCTGCAATGGAAATAAGGTGACACAGAACTTAATCAGCAGCAATTAAGTTCTGTGTCACCTTATTTTTACGGTCGCTACTGGTAGAAGTAGCTGTTCACCAGATAATTGATGGTGATGTCGCCTGAGATATAAGGCTTGTCCAGCTTTATGATCTTCGCGCCGATAAATTCCGCGCCGTTTTCGATCAGGAACTTCTTATACTCCGCAAGTTTGATTTTGGCTCCCGCCTCGGTGTCGGACCAGCCGCCGTGAAAGCCGAGCTCTTTGCCGATATAGACGAGCGAGAACGGCGCGTCCTCCCTGACTATCCGCACGGCGCCGGCGAGGAGGTCTAGATCGAGGGCTCCGCCGTCATTGTTCACCAGCTGGCGCAGGCGGACCTCATGGGCGGGGTCCTCTGAGGGCTTCGTCAGATAGTAAATATTGAAGGTCCTCGGGCGGAAAAGCTCGTTGTCGAGGCTGAAGGAGGCGACCGGGGTCAGGCCGGCTTTTTCAAGGCCCGAGAGCAGCTCTCCCCTGACTTTTTCTACCTCCGCGGGATCGAGGGCGTTATAACGGAGATTTTCAGCCATAAAATCGCGGAGCACAAGGCCGTCGGCCGAGCGGTAATCGAGCGTGCCGAAGGTGTCCTTGTAGGCGGCGCCGGTGGGCCTGAGACCGGACCGCTCAAGGATGGGCGTCCACAGGTCCACGAACTCCCTGAACAACGGCTCGGTATCGGCGAAAACATAAAGCTGGCTTTTAGCGGTCCGGGCCAGCAGGTGCAGCTTGGAGGTTATCACCCCGTAATAGCAGCCGCTGTTTTCGCCGGTCCTTACCCCGGCGCCCGGCTCCGGGATTTTAAGCCCGCTCAGTTCAAACCGACCGGGGCTTAGCTCGCCGAACCCGGTCGAATTCAGGTTTAGCTCTCCCGCGTACGCGCCGCCCGACATCACCAGCACCGCCGCCGTTATAAGTATTTTTTTCATTTTACAGTTCCTTGTTCATTAAATTCCGCCCGCGCTTGCGCCGCTCCGGGTCGCGTTATTCCACCAGCCCGCCGAACTCCGTAAGCCTGCTCAACATCTGCTCGGGGGTCCCCCGGCCGGGGACGGCTTCGTTCAGCGCCGCGGCGCGGAGCGCCCCGCCTTCCATTTTATAGGCGACGCGCGGCCCGTTCTGTATACCGGCCCGCAGATCGGAATAGCTGATATTATACGAGGCACCGTCTTTGAACGCCGCTAGAGAGGTGCCAAAAGGGTTAAAGGAGGGCAGGTAAGAAACCGTTCTCTGATACGCGTAGAGCTCCGCCGCTTTTGCCGAGCGCATCTCGCGGGCGATGTTGAGGAATTCCGCTTTGGACTCTTCTGCGGTTCCCTGCCGCGGGCTCCGGCTGAACCTGACCCCGCCCCAATCCTGCGAGGCAAGGAGTTCGGCCGCGATTATTTTGGTCAGCTTGGCCAGCGGCTGCAGTTCAGGAAGATGGGTGTCGCCGTCTTTCAGCTTGGCCCCGAAGTAATTATTCCGGGAGTGCCCGTCTTTCTGCGTATTGCCGACAAAAGCTTCATGGCTGCCAGGCAGCGTCAACAGCCAGACCTTCGTTCCGGGGCCGGCCGCCGGGATGACGGGCTCGAACATTACGGTCCGCTCGTCTTCGGCGTAGATGCCGACATAGTTTTTGACTTTCCCGCTCAGGTCGTAGGTCCCGGCCGGGAGCGAAGTATCGCCGGGCACGGGGTCCAGCGCCAAAATATTGATAGCTTTTATCCGGGGATAGTCTTTTACTTTATTGGCCGTCATCAGCGTAAGCACGCCGCCGCGGCTGTGACCCACCAGGTTAAGCGTTATGTCTCCGGTCGTAGAGGCCAGCACGGAGTCCAGGTAGGCTAAAGCCTCTTCCAGGCATTTAGCCCAGCCCCGCCTCGCCAGCGGCGAGCTGGGAAAACCCTGATCTATCAGGCTGTCGCTTCCCGAGGCGGCGTCCGTTCCCACCCCATCCACCACATATTTATAAGACTCCTCTCCCTGCTCCTTAAAGAGAGTCGCTACCAGCTCGGGCGACCAATAGCCGTTAGAACCGTCCGCGCTGTGGGCGTCCGCGGCCTGCCACCAGGCCTTCGTCATACCGGTGCCGCAGAAATAGATAGTGACTGTGTTCGCCCGCACGGCCTTGCCCGGGCTGACAGCCGCGGCCATGGAAACTGCGGGAACCGCAACTTCGGCGTATTTGCCGGCCCCGAGCTGCTCCAGCGCACTCTGCGCATAAGCCCCGCCCGCCATTCCCAGTATTATTACCGCGGTGCAGATAGAATTTTTCATGATCTATTTAATCTCCGTATTTAGTCTCTACTGCGACTTCCGTGCCGCTCTCATTACTTCCTGATATAAGTTTACCCGGTCTTACGCTTCCTTTCCTGAGGCCGGAGGCCCGAAGATGACCGGTTTTTCGGTTCAGGAGCGGCGGCTAAGCAAAACCGCCTTTCGCTTAGCTTGCGGTTAAACCGGTGCCGCGGGCCTAAGTCCTCTTAACGAGACAAAGGGCTCCGGCTTTTTTCCTGTATTACCTGGCTAAGTTTCGTGAGGAGCTCGGAAACCTGCGACTTCTGACCGGCGGACAGCGCGCCATGCATACCCAGGTCGATCAGGTCTATCTGGGCCTCAAGCAGCTCGTCCGTCGAATAAGCCGAAGGCCTGGCAAGCATTCGCGCGGTTTTATTTATCACTTCGTCATACCCGGCCGGCCGGGGCGCGGCGGGCATGCGCTCGGTTATTATCCGGTTAAGCTTTCCCGCATATTCGGAAACCTGCGACTTCTGACCGGCGGACAGCGCGCCATGCATCCCCAGGTCGATCAGGTTTATCTGTGCCTCAAGCAGCTCGTCCGTGGAATAAGCCGACGGCCTGGCGAGTATCCGTGCGGTCTTCTCCATCGTGCGATTGAATTCCTCCGAATTCGCCGGGACGGCGACAATTTTGGGATCAGACAGAGAAGCGGCTTCGTTCATTGAAGCTCTGGCTTTCAGTTCAGCTGTCGTCACCCCCAGGTCCGAGAAATCGCCTGCATACACGCCGCCGTTAACT
>CAIQNV010000139.1 GCA_903873295.1 uncultured Elusimicrobia bacterium | reverse complement strand
GGGCCTGACGCGGTGACCGGGTTAGCAAAACCCCGCCGGAGCCCGACGCTTGCGTAAGCGCGGAGGGCGAGGCCGGGAAGGGCGGGCACGGTGTGCCCGACCCTGTTTTTGCGTTCCGGTCACCGTGGCAGGCCCCCGCCTACCGCCCCGTCTAGCGCACGAGCGCCTGCAGTTCCATCGTGGCCTGGCTTATGTCTATGCCGGAGTCCTGGTATTGCGTGAGCAGGCGCTGCAATGAGCTTTTCAGCGCGTCGGCGGGGGCGCCGCCGCCCTTAAGCTTCAGGTAGTTCTGCCATTCCGTGTTATAATCGGATTTCAGCCGGTTCAGCTTGTCGGCTTTGCGCTTTTCTTCCATGGCCTTCAGCTCCGCTTCGGCGGCGGCCTGCCGCGCGGCCACCGCGTCCAGCCGCTTGATCACCGCGGCCAGCCGCTCTTTCTTGGCGATCTCGCTGTCCTTCTGGTCCTGCGTGTCTTTCAGCTTGGCGTTAAAGGAATCCTTCTCGGCCTTCATTTTCTCGTTAAGAGAATCTATCTCGGCCTTCATTTTCACGTTAAGCGAATCTATTTCGGACTTCATATAGATGAGCTCGCCCTTTAAAAGGTTTTCGCGCCCGGCGGATTCGTCCAGCGCCTCGATCAGGTCCTTGCGGTATTTTATCTCCTGCTTCATAAGGCGCTCGTATTCCGTCTCTATATCACGGTCGCCGAAGCGCAGCGCCAGCGTAAGCGAATGCGACGGCACTATGGCGCCGTTCAGCGGCACGGCCAGGCCGTAGGAGAGCTCGGAGGCCAGGTGTTTCCAGCCCAGGCCCGCGCTCAGGGCCGAGGCGCGCTTTGCCAGGTTCAGCCCGGCGCGCGAGAACAACAGGCCCGCGCGCTCGGTGCGCCAGACGTGCTCGACGCCGGGGTTAAAGCTCAGATTGCCCTGCTGCCCGGCGGAGGCCGTGCGCCTGGCCAGATCCAGCGACAGGGTATAATCCTCTCTCCGCTCCGCAACGCCCAGCCTTAACACCAGGGGCACCCTGTCTTTAAGCGCGCCGACCTTAAAGGCCATGCTGTTGAGATTCTGCGCTGAAAATCCTACCGCGTGATTACTGTCCGGCCTGAAAACCGCGCCAAGATCCGCGGTCGCGCCCGACGCGAAATCTTTACCGGAGGAAGCGGCGGCCTGCAGCACCTTGAAATTCACGCCCAGGTCGAGCACGCCCAAGCCGCCCCTGAACAGCTGCCAGGTTCCCCAGCCGAAGGACAAGGTTTTCTGCGTCAGGCCGCCGCCGTCCTCCCTGTAGAGACCGGCGATGGAAAATGTGCCCATCTTGTTATAGAGCCTGCGCGGGACCAGCGCCCAAACGCCATAGGCCGTAAGATCAGCCGGGCCCTGCGTGGTCCGCTCCGAAGAAAGGAAATGCGCGCCGGTCTCGAACTTGCGGGAGGCGCCGGGCAGGGCCGGGTTGCCGTAAAAAGAAAGCGGGTCCTCGAGGGCGGCGGACTGCCCGCCGAACCCGGTCTGCCGCGCCCCCGCCGGAATATCCTCGAAAACCGCGTAGGCAGGGAGAGCGGAAGAAAGCAAAAATAAAACCACGGAGACACGGAGACCACGGAGGAACACAGAGAAAAAAACTCCGTGAAACTCCGTGTTCTCCGTGCCTCTGTGTTTATCCGTTAACATCTGTTTTTCCTCCCGCTGCCGTTTTTTTCTTTTCTTCCGCCACGTCTGAATAAAGCGCTATCTTGCCGCGGCCGTGCGACTTCACCCAGTAAAGGGCGTCGTCGGCCTTTTCGAGCAGGCCTTCCATCGTGGCGGCGTCCTGCGGAAAGGTGGAAACCCCTATGCTCACCGTAACGCGCAGCTCGCGGGTCTTGGAAAACGGCACCGGGATGCGCAGCTCGGCCAGCTCCTGGCTGAGGCGCTGCGACAGGCGCTGGGCCTCGGCTCCGCTGGCCTGCGGCAGCAGTATCACTATCTCGTCCCCGCCGTAGCGGCACGGGAAGTCTATCTTGCGCAGGTTTGAAAGTATAACTCTGCCGACTTCCTTCAGCACCTTGTCGCCTATCTGGTGGCCGTAGGTGTCGTTGACTTCCTTGAAGTAGTCCACGTCGGCCCAGACAAGGGCCAGCGGCTGCTTGAAGCGCTCCGCGCGGTAGAACTCCTCCTGGAAGCGCTGGTTGAAATAGCGGCGCAGCGGCAGCTTGGTCAGCTCGTCGTAAAGAGAGAGCTCCTCCACTTTGTCGAACAGGCGGGAATTGTCCACCGCCAGCGCTATCTGTCCGCCGAAGGACTTCAGCATGGCCAGCTCCTGCGGCTCAATGCGCTGCTGGCTGAGCAGATTATCGACTATCAGCAGGCCGATGGTCACGCCCTGCACCGCCAGCGGCATATAAAGCACGCAGTCTTTGTAACGCTCCATGAAGGCGCCGGAGCTGCGCCCCAGCACGATATCCGCGAAGCGGTGCGCGCCCGCCTCCAGCGGGATCTCCTCGTAGGCGATGCTCTTTATCTGCCCGCGGATGTCGGCGGAAAGCTCGCCCTTCAGCTTGCGGTTCTTTTCGTCTATCAGGTACAGCCGCACCCGGTCGAAGCCGAAATAGGTCTGTATGCCGGACAGGATATGCCGGAAGCTTTCCCTCACCCGCAGCGCGGTGGCGAAAACCTCGGTCAGCTCGGTTATGGCGGACACGTTCTTGTCGTACTTGCGGTGCAGCGAAAAAAATTCGGCCTTATAATAGTCGCGCAGGAAGGAGCGCAGGAAGGCATCCGCCCGCGCGGATTCAGCGGGCGAGAAGCGGCGCTTCCTGGGGGAGCGCTCCATGCTCACCAGGCCGAAGCAGGGGATTATGCTGCGCCCGCCGGCGGGGTCGCAATAATCGAACCTGAAAGGCGAATAAAGGAAACTGCCGGCGGGGGTCCTGGCGGACGCGGCCGCGAGCGTCTCGATGGCGCGGGCGGCCGCCGAACCGGCAAGCGGGCGCAGGTTCTCCTCGTGTTCGAAAGAGACTCCGCAGGCATGGCGCTGGCGCAGATGCAGCAGGCCGGTTTTCTCGTAGTATTCGTAGAACGAAGCTCCGTCCAGCGCGAACTGCTCCGAAACGGCCTCCAGGGCCGCTTTCATGAAGGCATCGCGCCCGTCGTAAAAAGGCTGGACGGGCTCGGCGCCGTATAAGATCTTTCCGCTCTTTTTCATAACTTAGCTCTGAACCGCTAATACAGCGACAGCAGGTAATCCGCTTCGCCCTGCGCCATTATCAGCTCGCGCGTCAGGTCTTCGCGCTCGTAATCCCTGCGCGCGATCTTGAGCGACAGGTTCCACAGCACCCGCTCCAGCAGCAGTTCGGCGGTGGGGTAGACCATAAGATTCGGCTTAAGCTCGGGCGCGGAAAAAAGCCGCCTGTAGACCCCCGTTTCTTTTTCGTCCCTCAGGCGCTCCTCGAATACGGACTTCAGACAGGGAAACACCCCGAAGCTTTCCGCGAAAGCGGACGCGTTGCGCGGCTCCATAGCCCAGGCCACGAAAGCCATCGCGGCCGCGGTGTCCCGCGTGGAGGCGGAGACGGCCAGGTTATACACCAGCATGAGGCCGCCCCCGGAAGGGTAGCCGGGGTAGGGCAGCATCCGCAGGCCGGAGCGGCCCGAGCCCTGGATCTTCCTGGAGGAGATGATAAAGGCGCAATCCTCCGCCGGGCGGGGCCCGCTTTCAAAGCGGTCCGCGCTGAAAAGCTCTATCTTGCCGCTGATGGCCAGCTCCAGCCAGTCCTCTATGCCGCCGGCAGTCTCCTCGCGGCTGAAAGTGGCCCTGTTAAAATCGTCCGAGAACAGCCCCCCCCGGCGCCCCCACACCCTGGGAAGCACGTCGGCCACCGAGACCGAGCCGGAAGAGCCCGGCACGGAAAGCTCGCGGAAATTACCGCGCCTCGCAGGCGCGCGCACGCGGTCGAGGGCCGCCCGGAAACCTTCCCAGGTGGCGAGCTCCTTGTCCGGGTCTTCGACGGCGCCTTTGAGCGCCTGCGGCCGGTAAAAAAGGGCCGGAGCCTCCAGCCACCAGGGCGCGGAATAGGCGCGGGAGTCCTCGTGCCGGCACAGCTCTTTAAGAATAAACCCGGGGTAGCGGCGCTGCGCCAGCGCCTCGAGGCCGGAGGAGAGATCGGACAGCAGGCCCAGCTTTGAAAAAAGCTCGGTCCAGTTCTGCGGGATCTCCATGACGTCGGCCAGCGGGTTGCGCTTGGGATCGCGCAGGTGGGCGAACATGCTTTCCCAAAGGCCGCGGCGGCTTTTTACCGAAAATTCGATGTTAGAGTCGGGATAGGCCGCGGAAAACCTGGCCAGCAGGCTCTTGAAAGCCAGATGCTTCCTGTAGTCGTAATCTGAAAGCAGCCAGATAATCATCGTTTAGTTTATACCCCGCGGGTATTACAATAGTATTGCGCGCTGGTCCGGGTTGGCCGGGATTTTACCCCGCTCACCCTGGAAGAGGAAACCCTTGCGTCGGTTTCCCCCCAGCCAGGCTGGGGCCCCCTTTCCGCAAAGGGTGCTCGGGGCAAAATCCCGGCCAACCCTCCACTAAAACAATCACTGCTCGCCGGCGCCGCCGTCTACCAGCCCGGGGCCGAAAGGTCCGGTTCTACTCTGAGGCTGTTCCTGAACTTCCCGGCCTCAAGCCGGCGCAGGGCGCACAGCGCCACCATCGCCGCGTTATCCGAACAATAGGCCTTCTCCGAAAACCTTACTTCGAGGCCTTCAAGCCTGCCGAAAGCCGCGCGGAGCGCGCCGTTGGCCGAGACCCCGCCGCCTACCGCTATGCGCTTAAGGCCGAGGGAGCGCGCGGCATCCGCGGTTTTTTTTACCAGCGTTTCCACCACCGCGTCCTGAAAAGCCGCGCATACGCCGGCGATGTCCGCCGGGGGCAGGCGCAGGCCCCTACGGTAAAAATCCTGCCCCAGTTTTGCCGCCAGGTAATAGCTGACCGCCGTCTTTAGCCCGCTGAAAGAGAAATCACGGGTGCCCGGCATGAAAGGCCGCGGGAACTCCGGCCCCTTCCCCTTCGCGCGGGCGGCTTCTTTTTCCACTTCGGGGCCGCCCGGGTAAGGCAGGCCGAGCAGCTTGGCCACCTTGTCAAAAGCCTCGCCGGCGGCGTCGTCGCGGGTGCGGCCCAAAACCCTGTAATCCCCGTAGCCGCGGGCGCGCCAGAGCTCGGTATGGCCGCCTGAAACTATAAGCGTCAGCAGCGGGAATTTGAGCGGCCTGGAAGCTTTCCCGTTTTCAAATTCACAGGCCAGCAGGTGGCCTTCAAGATGGTTTACGCCTATGAGCGGGGCCCCTGAAAGCTCCGCGGCGGCCTCGGCCGCAACCCGGCCGACCATCAGCGCCCCCGGCAGCCCGGGCCCGCGCGAAAAAGCCACGGCGTCAAAAACATCCGGCTTCAGCGGAACTTTTATCCCGGCCCGCCGCAGCGCCCGCCCCAGCACAAAAGGGATCTTTTCCAGGTGCGCGCGGCTGGCCAGCTCCGGTACCACGCCGCTGTATTTACGGTGGAGTTTTATCTGCGAAAAAACGGCGTTCGAGCGCAGGCCGCCGCCCTCCAGCACGGCGGCGGAGGTCTCGTCGCAGGTAGTTTCAAAAGCCAGTATTTTCATCAAAAAAAGCCGGGGATCAGGGGTCGAAGGCCGGGAGTCACGGAACGGGGATCTTCATCGGCCGCGGCCTTCCCTGACCCTCGGCCCCCGACTCCTGACTCCGGACTCTTACTTCCCCGGTTTCAAATTCCCCAGGACTTCCCTGGCCTTCAGCAGTTCGACGGCGCGCTCAAGGACCTCGTCGCGGGGGGCGTCCTTCTTTTTATCCGCCTTGGCGTCTTTGAGGTCTTTGACGTCCTTCGCGTCTTTGGCCTCTTTGGCGTCCTTAACGTCTTTGACACCTTTGCCATCTTTGACGTCCTTCGCGTCCTTGCCGGGGAAATATATTTCCTCGCCCAGCTGCAGCAGCTTCTTTTCCATCTCCGACGTCACCTTGACCTCGATGTCCGGGGTGATGCCGCCCGTTTCGTTCTTGGCATCGTGCTGAATAGATTTGCCGCTGGGGGTGTAATACTTGGCTATGGTCAGGCGCAGCGCCGATTTATCGGAGAGCGGGATCATGGACTGCACGCTGGCCTTGCCGAAGGAGCGCTCTCCCACGATAACGCCGCGCTTGTTGTCCTGCATGGCGCCGGCCACTATTTCACTGGCGCTGGCCGAATAGCGGTTGAGCAGGACGACCACGGGCAGCATTTCATACGGGGCGGAGCCGTTGGCCTTAAACTCCTGGTAGTTCTCCGGCTTGCGGCCCTTGGTGTAAACTATCATCTTGTTATCGTTCAGGAACAGTTTGGAAATATCCACGGCGGCGGAGAGCAGGCCGCCCGGATTGTAGCGCAGGTCCAGCACCAGCGCCTCCATCCCCTTGCCTTTAAGTTCGGCCATGGCCTTGTCGAAATTCTCGGTGGAGTGGCCGGTAAATTCCACGATCTTGATATAGCCGGTCTTCGAGTCCAGCATATGCCACTTCACGTTCTCCGCTTTGATCAGCTCGCGGGTAAGGGTGAGGTCCTTCGTTTCCCAGTCGGCGTTCTTGTCCTCGGACTCGCGCGCGGTGGTTATTTTAACCTGCGTGCCGGGCTTGCCGCGCAGCTTTTTTATGGCCTCGTCTATTATCAGGTCCTTTGTGGATTCGCCCTCTATTTTTATTATCTTGTCTCCGGGCAGCATCTCGGCCCTCCAGGCCGGAGTGTTGGGCAGCGGCGTCACCACGGTCAGCCAGCCTTCGCGCGTATCTACCCGTATGCCGATGCCGCCGAATTCCCCTTCGGTGTCGCTTTTTACCCTGTCGTAGACGTCAGGCTCCATGAACTGCGAGAAATCGTCCAGCTCGGCCACCATGCCCTTGGCCGCGCCGTAGACCAGTTTCTGCGGGTCTATTTGTTCCACATAGCTCTCTTTTATCAGCTCCATCACGTCCACTATGACTTTAAGCTGCTGATAGGTCTGGTCCAGCGCGAAATTCACATAAGGGAAAGCGGCGCCTATTATCAGCGCCGAAAGCGTTACAAAAACAAGTTTCCTCGCGTTCTTCATGACAAAACTCCTTTCAAATATAAAAAAGCCGCAGCTAAAGCCACCCTGCGGTGAAATCAGCTAGATAAATAAATTCCTGCCATCAATAATAGATTATATCTAATTCGGCAGCCACTTAAGGGGGTCCAGGGCCCGGTCGCCCTTGCGTATCTCAAAATAAACGGCGCTGCCTGAAGATTTTTTACCTGAGCTCATGGCCTGGGTATCTTCCCCCGCCAGACCCAGCGGAGACAGCGCGGACACGGCCTGCCCTTTGGCGGCGTCTATCCGGCTTAAAAGGCCGTAAATAGTGAAAAAGCCCTTTTCATGATCGACTATTACCACGTTCCCGTAGGCGCGGAACGGCCCGGCGTAAATAACCTTGCCGGCCAGCGCCGCGTGCACCTCGGCGCCCGGTTCGGTGGCTATACGTATCCCCTCGCGGACGATCCAGGTCTTAAGCCCCGGCACATCCTCCCGGCCAAAGCGGCTTATAACCTTGCCCAGCGCGGGCCAGGCCAGAGACCCCTTCGCTATAGGCAGGTCAGAAGTGCCCTCCTGGCTGCGGTAAGGGGCCTGTTTCTGCAATTTTTTCACCAGCCTGGTGAGGCCCAAGGCGGCGTTCTGCAGGTTTTCAAGCTCTCTGGACAGCCTGGCCTGCTGCTCGTGGGTTTTTTCCAGCTCTCCCTGTTTTGTCTTGACCATCGTCTTCCGGGCCGAGCTCTGCCTGCGCAGCAGCTCCTGGCGGGATTTAAGCTCCGCGCCTTTTAACTTGAGGGTTTCAATATCCCTGTTGACGCGCGCGGTTTCGCCCCTAATGCGGGTAAGCAGGGCGCGCTTGCTGAGCATGGCCGAGCGCATCAGCATGTCCTTAAAAATATCGCGTGCGCCGTAATAGGGATAATAAAAATCCTTCTGGACGGAATACATCACCAGTTCCCCGGAGATATCACCGGCCAGGTCTTTTTTTGCTTTTTCAAGCGATTCGTATTTCTGGCGGGCCTCGCCGGAACGGGAGCGCGACCGGCTAAGCTGGTCCTCCAGTTCCTGCCGGCGGGAGACGGTCTGTTTTTCTTCTTTTTTAAGGCCGGAGATCTCGGAGGAGATGCGCTCCTCCTCCAGGCGGTACTGCTCCAGCTCCTTTTTTTTATCCTCGAGCTGGCGGTTTATTTCCTCAAGGTTTTTCTTCTTGGCCTCAACCACGGGCTGCTGCCCCAGGCACGGACGCTGGCCTATTGAAAACAAAGCCAGGCAAAGAAAAGCCAAAGCCCGGACGCGGGGCATAGCGCGGCGCGCCGTAACTTTGCGGTTTTCACTTTTCATTTTCAGTACCGGTCGTTCTTCCACTGGCAAAGCGCCCAGCCCAGCAGCGCCCCGGAAGCCGCCACGGCCGCCTGCCACAGCGGATTGGGCCAGACCCAGACCGGGCTCAAATATTTCACGGGATAGACCACGGCGTAGGCGGCCAGCGCGGAAGCCGCGCCCCCGCCGGCCCCGGCGATAAACCAGTTCCTGTCGGCCCCGAGCGAGGCGGCCAGCGACGCGGGCGTATGGCTGTGGGTGAGGGCCATAGCCGCCATGATCATGAAAGCCAGGAAGGCCAGGGCAAGACTCAGCGTTATCAGGTGTCCGTAAAAGACGGCATGCATTATGGCGTAAGCTTCGAGAGGCTTGTATTTTATATCCGCCACCCCCGGAACGCGCCAGGCGGCCTCGGTCCAGGCGTTCATGTCGCCCAGAAAATCCTCGCCGATAATTATTTCCCAGGTATCCGGCATGGGGTTCGAACCGGGCGGCAGCACTGAGGCCACCAGCTCCGGCTCCTCCGTCCTGAGCCGGGCCAGCCGGTCCTGCCGGCTTACGAAAACAGCCTGCGCCGTGCCTTTTACGCCGGCCAACGCCGCGCCTACAGCCTCGGCGCTCTCTTTCGATTTTTCATCGCGCACCACTATTATGCGGAAATCCTCTTTGAGCAGCACAGCTATCTCGCGCATCTGGGCGTGCATAAAAAGCAGCATCTCGGCCAGCAGGCCGGCGGAAAAAGCCAGGAGGAAAGCCACCCGGTAGCCCTTGCGCGGCCTATGCGCGTGACCGGCGTCCTGAAGGTGTTTGTGTTCGTTCATAAAGTTAAATTATAACTTTTATTGCGGCCGCCAAAAAAATACAAGCCGCTTTCGCGGCCTGTAGCTGATAACTGGGGGGCTGGCGCCGGCAACCGACGGCGGACATTGCGCGAAGCGCAATATCCTTACAGCGACGCGTCGTTGAACTCTACGGAGGCCACGAAGGGAGAGCGGGAAAGCTCGCTTATCATGTCCACGGGCAGCGTGCCTGTGACATCAAAAACGCTGAATTTGGATTCCGCGTTTTTCTGCGGCAGCCGGAACCAGGTCTCGGCGTCGAAGCCGCCCTCTTCCGTGAGGCGCTTAATAAACTCGGGCACAAAAACATTGGGCTTGTTCTGGTAAGGAACTTTCAGGGTGATGCGTATCTTGGCCTTAAGCGGCATGCCTACGCCCTTTTGCTCCACCGCCACTCCCGCCACGCCGCTTATCTTTGAGAGTTTGGCAATGTCGGCGTAAGGCGCCCAGCCGAGGATGACCGTCTGCTTTGTTTTTTTTCCGTAAGAGATCTTTTCCCCCGCGAACCTCAGGCCGGCCGCCTCAAGCCTGGCCAGAAGTTTGTCATAAGAACCTTCGCCGACGGCTACGCCCAGGAGAACGTACTCCCTGGCGTATTTTTTAGAACCGGAATCCAGCGGCCACACGAACGACCCCACAGGGCCGCTGTCGCCGGCGAAAGTGACCTTATAATGTCCGTACGGCAGCGCGGGCAGGCCGGCCCTGTCCTCCGGCAGCGCCCCGGCCGGCGGGACCTGGCTTTTGGCCGGAGCGGGATTTTTCAGCGTGGGGGCCGGAGCCGAGATCACGGAGTCCCGGAAATCCCGGAAATCCGAGCGGACGCTCATTGTATTCTTCGAATTCAGGTAGCCGTCGGCGGTTTCGATGAAGTCCAGCAGCGCCGGGTCAGAGATCCCGCTGCCGCTGAGGCTGGCGTCAACTCCGGGCTGCTCCGCGGCTGAAGCCGGGACGGCCGCGCAGGACAAAAGAAGGATCAGGTGCAGCAGGTTTATTTTCATTAAGTTCCCGTGTATCCAAAGCAAAAAGAGAAACGAAAGTATTATTTTCGTTTCCCTTGGTTACAGCTGGTTAAGGCCAACCGGTGGATTCTCCCCCGCCTGTTCGGGGGATTACAAGGGGCGCTACCCAGTTATTTTATACTCATTTGACAAAACTCAACAGGGTCATAGGGCCCAGACATGAAAAGTAAAAAGACCTACTCCCGCGTAGGCCCTTTGGCCCGAAAGAAGCCCGCCGCGGCCGCGCTCCCGCCTTGGCGGGCTCTTGACAGCCGCCGGCCGGCTCTGTTATAATTTATTTACCGGTAGGTAAGTTTTTATGAAACCACAAACAATACACAAGGCAACAAAAGGCGACAAGACCCGCCAGCGCATACTGGAGACCGCTTCCGCCCTGATGGCGGAGAAGGGCCCCGACGGCGTCTCCATGCGCGAAATTTCCGCCAAGCTGAAGATCACGAAGCCCGTGCTCTACTACTATTTCAAGAACAAGGACGAGTTGATTAAGGCGGCCTTCGTGGAGGGCACCAAACATTTCCAGGAACTTAACTCCGCGATAAGCGACCCCGGCCTGACGCTCGAACAGAAGCTTGAGAAGATCTTCTCCAACCACCTGGATTTCATAAAACGCTACCCCGACATGCCCAAGTGCGCCCTTAAGATAATGGCCTCCCCCTCCACCAGCGTGCTAAGCGCCATGGCCGCGGACCTCAAGGAGCGCAACCGGAAATCTTTCCTTGCCATGATGGTGGCCGGAAAGGAGCCCCTCTCGAAAACCGCTATGGACAGCATCCTGCACATGATCAGCGCCGTCATAGTTTACTTCATGGTGGAAGCGCGTGTGCACGGCGTAAACAGCCTGCCCAAAAACCTGCCCGCCCGCATGGCGAAGATCATAGCCTCGGGCGCCAGGCACTTGAAAACCGCGCTGCTGATACTCCTGCTTTCCCCCCTGCTGGCCGGAGCCCAGGCCGTGGACCTCAGCGTGGACGGTGCGGTAAAGCTGGCCATGAAGAGCAACACCACCGTGGCCAACGCGGAGCGCAGCCGCCTTATATATAAGGAGAAGATACGCGAATACTGGGGCGGCGTTTATCCCCAACTGAGCGCCAGCGCCCAGTACACCCGGAACATAGAAAAGTCCTCCATTTTCTTCGGCGGAAAAAAGATAGAGATGGGCTCCGACAACGCCTACGCCGCCTCGCTGGACCTGAACCAGGTGCTTTGGGCGGGCGGCAAGGTTTACACCGGCATAAAGATGGCCGGGATCTATTCCGACACCAGCGCGACGCAGCTGCGCGCGGCGCAGAATTCCGTTAAGAAGGCCGTGACCCAGTTTTATTACTCCGTGCTGCTCTCCAAGGCCATGGCGGATATACAGAAGGAAACGCTGGAGCTGTCAAAGCAGCACCTGGCCACCATCGAAGCGCAGTATAAACAGGGGCTGGCCAGCGACCTGGCCGTGCTGCGCCAGCAGGTGGAAGTTTCAAACAACGAACCGTCCGTGATGCAGAACCTTAACTATTATGAGGTCGGCCTGCTGGCGCTTAAGAACCTGCTGGGCCTTGACCCCGACACGGAGTTGACCCTTTCCGACAGCATGGGCTGCGCCGCCGGAGAGGCCCCGGCGCTCGAGACCCTTTACAAGCGGGCCATGGCCGCCCGCCCGGAGTACCGCCTGGCGGACCTGCAGAGAAAGCTGGCCGTAGAGAATATAGTTCTTGAAAGGGCCGGACACTATCCCTACCTCGGCGCCTTCGCCACCAGGCAGTTCCAGGGGCAGACCAACGGCTCTTTCCCGGGCTCCGACGAGCGCACCTGGAGCCTCGCCGCCGGGCTGAGGCTCAGCCTGCCGCTTTTCGCGGGCGGCTCGGTAGACTCAAAAGTAAAACAGGCAGAGCTGGAACTGGACATCGCCGGAGAAAACCTGAAAAATACCGGGCGCGAATTAAAGATAGCCGTGAAGACAGCCTGGCTGGACCAGAACGAAGCCTCGCAGAGGCTGGCCTCGCAGGAGACCGCGGTAGAAACGGCCAAGAAGGCCCTGGCCGCCACCGAGCTGCGCTTCAAGAACGGCCTGGCCGGACAGTTGGACCTTAACGACGCAACGCTGGCCCTTAACCGGGCGGAAACACTCTACACGCAGGCCCAGCACGATGTGTGTTCAGCTTCCGCACAGCTGAAATGGAGCATAGGAGAATAAGAGATAAAAGATCGTGGATAGACGGACAAATCAGGGACGATATTTAAAATTTATGAAAAATATGAAAACACAGATGGTATTTATAACCATAGCGGCAGCCGCGCTGGCCGCCGGCTGCACAAGCCGCGATACCGAGGCGCTCAACAACCTCGAAAAGGACCGGTTCCTGGTAAAAACCGAGAAAGCCCAGATAAAGAACATCGAGGACTACCTGATACTGGTCGGCTCCGTAAAAGCCATGGACGAGGCCGTTCTCTTCCCGAGGGTTTCAGGGAAACTTTTAAAAAACCTGCTGACCGAAGGCGATCCCGTGACGAAGGACCAGCCGGTAGCGCTGATAGAGCGCGACGAACCGGGCGTGGTCTACGAGCCGGCCCCCGTCCCCTCCACGCTTACCGGCGTGATAGGCCGCGTTTACCAGGACTCCGGCGCCAACGTGACGCCGGCTACCCCGATAGCGCTGGTGGTAACCCAGGGCCAGGTGCGGGTAGTGGTGGACGTGCCGGAACGCTACATGGGCAAAGTTTTCATGGGACAGGCCGCTTATATAAAAGTGGACGCCTTCCCGGACACGCTGTTCCGCGGCAAGGTTTACCGCGTCAGCCCCGTGGTGGACACAAAAACCAGAAGCGCGGCCATAGAATTGCTTGCCGACAACTCCGGCGGCCAGCTTAAATCCGGCATGTTCTCCGAAATACGGCTGGTGGTGGGAGCCAAGTCCGGCGCGGTGGCGGTCCCCTCGTCAGCGATGATCAGCGAAAACAACAAGTCCTTCGTTTTCGTGCCCGTCAATGGGGTGGCGGTGCGCCGCGAGGTCAGGCCCGGCATCAGCAACGACACCGTAACGCAGATCTCCTCCGGGCTTAAGTCCGGAGACGAACTCATTACCTTCGGCCTTTACGGCCTGAAAGACGGCAGCAAGATAAAAGTAGAGAACTAACAAAAATTAACCGCTGAGTCGCAGAGGAAGAGGAGACGGAGGAGAAAAGAGAGGAATTTAAAAAAATATTTTTTTATTTTAACATTCTTCTCCTCTTAACTCATCCCCCTCCGCGTCTCCGTGGTGATATATAAAAAGCGCGGCATTCATTATTTATTATGAAAATTACAGACCTTTCAGTCAGGCGGCCGATACTCACCACAATGATGATAGCGGCCCTGGTGGTGCTGGGGGTATTCTCCTACTTCCGCCTGGGCGTGGACCTGTTCCCTAACGTTGAATTCCCTTTCGTGATAGTGCAGACCACGCTGCGCGGCGCCGGTCCCGAAGAGGTCGAGTCCTCTATCACCAAGCCTATAGAGGAATCAGTGAACACCATCTCGGGAATAGACGAACTGACCTCCACCAGCTTCGAAGGCATGTCGATGGTGATGATCAGGTTCGTGCTGGAGAAGAACGGCGACGTGGCCGCCCAGGAAGTGCGCGACAAGATAAACGCGGTGCTGGCCCAGCTGCCGCAGGGCACCGACCAGCCGGTGGTGTCCAAGTTCGACATAGGCGCGATAGCCGTGGTGAACATCGTGGTCTCCGGCGACCGGGACCTCATCGACCTTACCCGCTTCGCCAAGAAGAAGATCAAGGAGAACATCGAGACCGTCAGCGGCGTGGGCTCCGTGGACGTGGTGGGCGGCCGGGAGCGCGAGATCCACATAGTGGTGAACCCGCTGAAGATGGCCTCGCTGAACCTTTCCACCAAGCAGCTTAAGGACGCCATAACCCAGCAGAACATAGAGATCCCGGGCGGCAAGGTGGAGCAGCGGGACAAGGATTTCGTGCTGCGCACGCTCGGCCGCATCAAGGACGTGAAAGATTTCAACTCTATAGTCATCTCCAACGTAAACGGCACCCCCATACACATTTCGGACGTCGCCCGCGTGGAGGACACCGGCCAGTACGCGATCACCGCCTCCTACCTGAACGGCAAACCGGCCGTCACGCTGGTGGTTAAGAAGCAGTCAGGCACGAACACGGTGCAAGTGGTGAGGAACATCCGGGAGAGGCTTAAAGCCATGCAGTCCATCATACCCCCCGGCATACAGACCAAGATAATCGGGGACCAGTCCGAGTTCATACAGAGCTCGGTGGACACGGTGAAAGAGCATTTGATGCTTGGCGCGCTGCTGGCCGGCCTGATGGTGCTGGTGTTCATGGGAGACTTCCGCTCCACCATAATCTCGGCTCTGGCCATCCCGGCCTCGCTGATAGCCACGTTCTTCTTCATGGACCAGGCCGGCTTCACGCTGAACAACATGACGCTGCTGGGCCTGACCATCGCCGTCGGCATAGTCATAGACGACGCCATCGTCATGCTGGAGAACATCTACCGGCATATGGAGGAGCACAGGATCTCCCCGGTGAAGGCCGCGCTCGAAGGCGCCAACGAGATCGGCTTCGCGGTCATCGCGATGTCGGCCTCACTGATCGTTATCTTCGTACCGCTGGCCTACATGGGCGGCATCGTGGGCCGCTTCGTGAAGAGCTACGGCCTCACCATCGCCTTCGCCATAGCTATAAGCACCTTCGTGGCGCTGACGCTCACCCCGATGCTGTGTTCCCTGTTCCTGAAAGTGAAGGAGTCCGAAAAATCCAAACTGCAGAAATTCACCGACCACATCAACGACTGGCTGGCCGGCCGCTACATAGTGATGCTGGAATGGGCGCTGGCGCACCGCAAGACCATGGTGGTCAGCTCCGTCGGCATCATGCTGTCGATGATCCCGCTGTTCATGCTGATCGGCAAGGACTTCATGCCGCAGGATGACACCGGCCAGTACCAGATAACCATAAAGGCGCCCGAAGGCACCAGCCTGGAAGTGATGAGGCAGCTCTTCGCGCAGGTGGAGACGGAGACGAAGACCATCCCCTACGTAGTGAACACGCTGTCCTCCATCGGCACCGGCACCGGCTCGCGCGCCGGCTCGGCGACCATCAACGAAGGCTACCTGCTGGTGGAATTGGTGCCCCTGGGGAAACGCCCCCCGCTCAACAAGGTGATAGAAACCTCCCGCGCGATGATGGCCAAATACACGGGGCTGCGCATCGCCGTGGCGCCTATAGGCGGCTTCGGCGGCGGCGGCGAGAAAGAACTCCAGTACAACCTGACCGGGCCTGACCTGGACAAGCTGCAGGTTTACGCCAAGGCCGTGACCGACCACCTGAAGACGCTCAAGGGCGTGGTGGACGTGGACATGAGCTTCTCCAACGCCAAGCCCGAGTACCGCGTGGAGATAGACCGCGACCGCGCGCACGACCTGGGCGTGAAGATAGAGGATATCGCTTTCTCGCTGCGCACGCTGGTGGGCGGAGAAGAAGACATCACCAAGTTCAAGGATGGGGACGAGCTGTACCAGGTGCGCGTGCGCGCCGACAAGAGCTTCCGCGACAGGAAAGAGGTCATTGAGGCCATGGTGGTACCGGCCACGGGCGGCAGGATGGTTCGCCTGGACAGCGTGGCCAAGGTAGTGGAAGGGCTGGGCCCGACGCAGATAGAGCGCTTCAACCGCCAGAGGAAGATAACGGTGGAGGCCAACACCAACGGTATGCCGCTGGGCCAGCTTATTAAGGAAGCGGACGCGGAATTCAAGAAACAGAACGCCATGGCCGAGTACACCGGCGGGGCGGCCGGGCGCTCCAAAGAGCTGGGCAACATGTTGAAAGGCTTCATGATGGCCTTCGCGATGTCTTTCATCTTCATCTACATCGTGCTGGCCAGCCAGTTCGAGAGCTTCGTCTACCCTGTCTCGATCCTGATAGCGCTGCCGCTGACGCTGCCCTTCGCGGTCATCTCGCTGTTCGTGGCCGGCCAGAGCATGACGCTGTTCAGCATCATGGGTATCTTCATGCTTTTCGGCATCGTGAAGAAAAATTCCATTCTGCAGGTGGACTATACGAACACTCTGCGGGCGAAAGGAATGGCGCGGCACGCGGCCTCCATAGAGGCGAACAAGACCCGGCTGCGCCCGATACTTATGACCACGCTGACGCTGGTTGCCAGCATGATCCCGACGGCACTGGGCACCGGCGCCGGCTCGGGGTCGCGCCGCGCGATGGCCTGGGTCATCATAGGCGGCCAATCGCTCTCGCTGCTGATCACGCTGCTGATGACGCCGGTGACCTATACGCTGTTCGACGACCTGGAGGTCTGGTTCAGGAAGAAATATATGGGCGGGGAAAAAACGAAGACGGGTTGAATTTAGCCTGAAGGCCGGAACAGGGAACCTCAGTATACCTGCGCGCCGCCCAGCAGGGACTGGACGGCGGTCCACATCCCGTAAACCGAATTTATCACGAACCAGGTCAGCAGCAGGATAAAGCCCGTATACGCTATTTTAGCGTTCCGCGAGATCACCGGGGAGCGCCAGACATAGATCAGGCTGAACGGGCCGAGCCCCAAAAGCGTGAGAACCACCACGCCCCAGTGCGTATATTGCCAGCCCACATGGCTATCCTGCCCCTTGCCGCATTTTTTGCAATAGCTGTCGCCGCGCGAGATGGCCGCACCGCAGGACCAGCACGGGCGGGAGGCGGCTTCACCGGGCAAATTATCCTGCGTTTCCATGCTTTCCTTTAATTTCCGCATATGGCCGCGGCCGGCGGCGGATGAGCGGCGCGCGCGAGCCGCCCAGCACCTCGGCCTCCAGCAGGAGGGAGTCGGCGAGGCGCAGCTCTTTCTCCATCAGGCTCCCGACTATCCTGTGATGCCGCCGCGCGTCCAGCCTTCTGCTCACGAAAAACACGTTCTTCCCGGAATAGAGCCACTCCGGCTTAAGCGCTGCCGTGTCCAGCGGTTCCGAAAATTCGCGCAGGGTTTTCTCCCCCCGGCTGTTATAATAAAACTCGAAATAGCTGCGGGCCAGTTCGCCGAAGGAACCGTGCACCGGCTCCCGGTAGCGGAGGCCGCAGAAGTGCGACTGGGCAACGGCCCCCCAGCGGCCCTTCTCGACGAAGGGCGCTATCACGTGGTCGTCGTCGCGCGGATTGGCGCGCAGGTCGAGCAGCAGGGAGCGGCGGCCGTGGAAAAGAAAAGCGGCGGCGGCGAACATGGCCCCCTCTATACAGTGGGCTTTGCCCCGCTTTAAGACCTCAAGCGGCGAAAAACAGGTGTTCGGCCTGCTGTCGTTGTAGACGAGCTCATAATCCAGGAAATCCTGCACTTTGCGAGGGGTGTTCAGCCGCCGCAGTATAGCCAGGTGCTCACCATTAAAAGACGAAAAAAGCGGTTTTTTTTTCACTTACTTATTTCTTTTACAGCAGCGGGTTTGAGACCACGCCGTCGGCCAGCTTGGGCTCGAACCAGGTGGACTTGGGCGGCATCACCTGGTTGTCGTCGGCCACCGAGATCAGTTCTTCCAGGGAAGTGGCGAACAGCGCGAAGGCGGCGGCCATCTCGCCGGAGTTCACGCGCCTCTCCAGTTCCCCAAGCCCGCGGATGCCGCCCACGAAGTCCACGCGGTCGGATTTGCGCAGGTCCTTTATACCCAGTACCCTGTCCAGCACCAGCTCCGACAGCACGCTCACGTCCAGCGCTTTAACCGGATCCTCTTCTTTCGCCGGGGTATTAACGATGGGCTTCATCAGGTACCACTTGCCGCCCAGGTACAGGCCGAACTCGCGGCGGGCGGCCGGTTTAGCCTGGCCTTTTACTTCTTTAACGTCGAAACTTTCTTTTATTTTGGCCAGGAATACATCCGGCGTCAGGCCGTTCAGGTCCTTCACCACGCGGTTGTAGTCCCAGATCTTCATCTCGTTCACCGGGAAGGCCGCAGCGAGATATACATTGTAGGGTTCGGTCCCTTTATGAGCCGCGCCGCGCTGCTCCACCATGAATTTCTTGACGCGGCTGGCGGCAGCGGAGCGGTGGTGCCCGTCGGCTATATAAACGGTCTTCTGTTTTTCGGAAGCATCGGAGATGGTCTTTATGTCGGCGTCGTCGTTTATCACCCACAGGGTGTGGATCACGCCGCCCTGCCCGGCGGCGGAAAACTCGGGGGGGTTCTTAACGGTCTTCTTTATGACGGCGTCGATCTCGGGGATCGGCTTGAAGGCGATGATGCCGGGGCCGGTCTGGGCCTTCACGTACTTTATCTGGTTCACGCGGTCGTCCTCTTTGACGGGGCGGGTGAACTCGTGCTTGCGGATGCGGTTGGCGTCGTAGTCTTCCACGCAGGCGCCCACCATCAGGCCGGTCTGTATGTGCGAGCCCATCTGCAGGCGGTAAACGTAGAAACAGGGTTTGGCTTCGCGGATCAGCAGGCCCTGCTTGATCATTTTCTCAAAGTTCTCCGCGGCCTTCTTGTAAACGCTCTCGTCGTGCACGTCGGTGCCGGGGGGCAGGTCTATTTCGGCTTTGGAAACGTGCAGGAAGCTATTAGGCTTGCCCTTGGCCATCTCGCGGGCCTCCTCGGAGTCCATCACGTCGTAGGGCGGGGCGATGATCTCCTGCGCCTTGCCCTTGGCGGGCCGTATTCCGCAGATAGGTGAGAACAAAGGTAGTTTTGCCATGTTTTTTTCCTTGATTCGATTCTCTTGCGCCAGCCTCAGCGGCCTTATTCTGCAGGGTTGGCAAGGGTATGGGCCCGGCGGGCCCTCACGGAAGGAGCCGCTTGCGTAAGCGCGGCGAATGAGTGAGGAGGGCGGCCACGGTGTGGCCGACCCGGTGCCCGCCGGGCC
>CAIQNV010000138.1 GCA_903873295.1 uncultured Elusimicrobia bacterium | reverse complement strand
CGCCGATCACCCGGGAAAGGGGAATGGTGATGGCCCGGCTGACGCGCACGCCGATGTAAACGGCGATGAAGAGCATGCCTATGCCCGAAGCGAGCACTATCATAAGCAGGCGCGAAAAAGCGGTGTGGACCTTCGCCAGCATTATGTCGCGCTCGTCCTCGTAAAGCGTCACGCCGATAACCCAGTCCCACGGTTTGTAATAAGTAGAAAAAGCCACTTTGTTGCGGGGAGCGGACTCGCCCGGGTTCAGCCAGGGATACGGCTCGGAGCGAGACATCTGCCCGCCGGTGGTCTGCAGGGCTCCGGCTATCAGGCCGTGCACGAAGTAGCCGCCGTCATTATCCTTGGCGTCCCAGAGATTCTCCCCGTCGCGCTTGCCGTCTTTGGAAAGTATATAGGACCCGCGGTTCGGCCCTGTGCCCCGCAAAATGAAGAAGTAACCTGTTTTTCCTATCGGCCTGGAGCGGACGGTAGCCTTGACAAGCTGCTGGTCGGTGATCTTATGCGACCTGCACAGATCGTAAAAACCGGAGACCAGGCCCTCCATGTTTTTGGTCATGACTATTTCCGCCACCATGCCTTCCAGCCTGGTCTGCTGCCAGAAAAGGAGGCCGAGCGTGGAGATTATCGGGAGAGAAACGGCGGAGATTATGAGGACGAGCAGCTTTTTTTCAATGGAGCCGTTTTTTATAAGTGTCATAGTCTTTCACAAGAGGCGCGTATTGTCAATTACCACTATTATTCCAAATTTTGAGCCATGATTGCTGCAAAAGAAACGCGGCTTTAAAATAATTCCGGCGCGGATGCTCAGGCAATGGAATCCGGGACTTCCCCGCCGGCAGCTGAAGCCGGGCTACGGACCCGGAATTGACGGAGGCGGCCGGGTTTAACCCGTACAGAAAATAATTTCAGCCCATTTTTTGCTAGTATTAAGCCATACCCGCTTTTCAAGCCTGTGGAAGTTCCGTATAGGGCCGCCCCTGTCAAGCGGCCGACACAAGACTGATCGCGGTAAATTTTCGGTACATTTAAGGAGACTAAAATGGCAAACCCAAAATTCATGAAACCCCTGCAGCCGGACGCGGACCTGGCGGCGGTGGTCGGCAGCGAACCCATCCCCCGGACCCAGGTGATAAAGAAGATGTGGGACTACATAAAGGCCAACGGCCTGCAGGATAAGGTCAACAAGCGCAACATCAACGCCGACGACAAGCTGCTGAAGCTTTTCGGCAAGCCGCAGGTCACGATGTTCGAACTGGCCGGCATCATCTCCAAGCACCTGAAATAAGCGGCCTTCCGCGCCGTAAAAAGGGCTTCCCGCTAAACCGGGAAGCCCTTTTTTTAACAGCGCCCGCTGTTTGAAAGCCTCTGCCTGCTACGGCGTTATTAAGAACCATCCCCCATTCTTCAGACCAACTTCCGCCCTACGGCCTGGCCAAGTGGTTTTTAAGAGCTTCAACGGCTTCGGCGAGTATCTTTTCTTTCTCTGCCGGCGCGGCCGGCGCGGCCAGCTCCAGAGCCGGGCCGGTCTTCATCACTATAAAATCCGCGTCGGCCTGTTTTATTCCTTCCACCGCCATGCCTCTGATGCGTTTTTCGATAACGGCCCGCTCGGCCGGATATTCATCCGAGGAGACCCTCGCTGCTATGCCGGTTTTACCCCGGAGTTCTACCATCAGCACCCAGACCTGGTCGTTTTCCACGGTGCAGGCGCGTTCGATAACTATTGTTTCGTTCACGCCGCCGACAGAGAGCGATATCAGGAAAGGGCGGCAGCCGCGCGGGGAGGCTTTTCCCGGCGCGGAAGGCGCGGGGACGGCCGAAACCGCCGGGAGTTCATTGCCGGCCAGGGAATTAAGTTCCAAAGCGTATGAAGAAGAAGGGACCGTGAGCGAGGCTGCTACCAAGAACCGGCTGACGAAGCTCTTTATCATCTGTCCTCCTGAAAGCTGCTTCTATATTGTAGCTTTGGAGGATTTCTTTTTCGCGGGCTAAGGGCCCAGGCAGTGGAGGTTTTTCGGCCCTCTCCGCATAGGCCCGCCGGGCCTATGGATCCCGAGCAGGAGCAGACCGGGGAACGGGTGCCCCTTTCCGCAGAGAAATTCACGCGCTTCAGCCGGATGAAAGTCTCCGGCAAAGAGCCGCACTGCAATTAAGAACCGTCCCCATTTACTCTGCCTGCTACGGCGTGGCTTTAAGGAAGACTATGGAAAGCGGCGGCAGGGTAAGGCCCAGCGAGTAAGGCCGGCCGTGGACCGGCGCCTCCTCCGCGTTCACGCCGCCTAAATTGCCTATGCCGCTGCCCCAGTAGGCCGGGGCGTCGCTGTTGAGCAGCTCCTTCCAGAAGCCGCCCTGCGGCACGCCCACGCGGTAGCCGTGGCGGGGCACGGAGGTGAAATTGCAGACCGCAAGGATGAGTTCGCCCGGCTTTTCGCCCCTGCGCAGAAAGGCCACCACGCTCTGCTGCGAATCGTTGGCGTCTATCCATTCAAACCCGGACGGGCTGCAGTTGAGCTCGTGCAGCGCGGGCTCGGCCCGGTAAAGGGCGTTCAGGTCGCTCACCCATTTCTGCATGCCGCCGTGCGGCGCGTGCTCCGTCAGGTGCCAGTCCAGGCTGAGGTCGTGGTTCCATTCGGCCCGCTGCGCGAACTCGCAGCCCATGAAGAGAAGCTTCTGCCCCGGCTGGGCGAACATGGCGCCGTAGAGCAGCCGCAGGTTCGCGAACTTCTGCCAGTCGTCCCCCGCCATTTTGCCCAGCATGGAGCCTTTGCCGTGCGCCACCTCGTCGTGCGAGAGCGGCAGCACGAAATTCTCGCCGAAGGCGTAGAGCATGCGGAAGGTGAGGTTGTTATGGTGGTACTTGCGGTACACCGGGTCCCGGGAGAAATACTGCAGCGTGTCGTGCATCCAGCCCATGTCCCACTTAAGCCCGAAGCCCAGGCCGCCTATATAGGTGGGCCTGGAAACCATCGGCCAGGACGTGGATTCCTCGGCGTAAGTCTGGGCGCCGGGATAATTCTCATAGACCACCTGGTTGAACTGCTTCAGGAAGGCCACAGCCTCCAGGTTCTCGTTGCCGCCGTGCTTGTTGGCCACCCATTCCCCGTGCTTGCGCGAGTAGTCCAGGTAGAGCATGGAGGCCACCGCGTCCACCCGCAGGCCGTCGGCGTGATATTTATCCAGCCAGAACAGCGCGCTGCTCAGGAGGAAGCTTTTAACCTCGTTGCGGCCGAAGTTGAAGATGGAACTTTTCCAGTCCGGGTGGAAGCCCTGCCTGGGATCGGCGTGCTCGTAGAGGTGCGTGCCGTCGAAATAGGCCAGGCCGTGCGCGTCCGCCGGGAAATGCGCCGGGACCCAGTCCAGTATCACGCCTATACCCTCCTGGTGCAGGCGGTCCATCAGGTACATAAAATCAGCCGGGCCGCCGTAGCGGCTGGTGGGGGCGAAATAGCCGGTGGTCTGGTAGCCCCAGGAGCCGTAAAAAGGGTGCTCGGTGATCGGCATCAGCTCCACGTGGGAAAAGCCCAGCTCCTTAACGTACTTCGGCAATTGCTCCGCCAGCTCCCGGTAAGTCAGCGGGCGGTTATTCTCTTCGGGGACCCGCCGCCAGGAGCCGAGGTGCACCTCGTAGATGGTGACCGGGCTTTTCAGGCCGCTGCGGCCGCCCCGCGCCTTCATCCACTGCTCGTCCCCCCACTTGTAGGCCAGCGAGCCCACCACGGACGCGGTCTTGGGCGGGATCTCGGTCGCGAAAGCCATGGGGTCCGCTTTTTCCGCGCTGAAATTTTTATAGCGCGAGACTATGTAGTACTTGTAATTCTGCCCCTGCCTGACGCCGGGGATAAAGCCTTCCCAGATGCCGGAGCGGCCGCGCTCTTTCAAGGCGTGGCGGTTTTTATCCCAGCCGTTGAAATCCCCGATAACATGCACTTCCCGGGCGTTCGGGGCCCAGACGGCGAAGTTGGTTCCCTCGACCCCGCCTATGACGGCGGGATGGGAGCCCAGCTTTTCATATAGCCGGAAGTGGTTGCCCTCGTTAAAAAGATAAATATCCTGGTCGGTAAGCAGCTGGGTATTGTTTTCTTTTTCCATAGGTATCGTCCTGAAAATCTTCCGCGGGGAAGCGGGCCGGCTTACCGCCTGTTTCCCTCCGGGGAGGAGCATTCTCACCGGGAAGCGGCTGAATACGCCTTACCGCTATAATAACAAAAAGCGGAGCGTTTTTTATCGGATCCTGAACTATTTCCGTACGCCCGGGCGGGCCCGGCTTAAGCCGGCGGCTTAATTAAAGGCGCGATCGTTAAGCCGCCGCTCCTGGGCCAATTAGCGGCCAGCTCTGGTTCTCCTGCCCCAGGCAAGTCAAAGCCGGGTGTGGTAAATTATATGGCGCTTCCGGGTTTGCCATGGGTAGCCGTCTAAGGTAAGATAGTGACTTCTACTGGAGGAAACCACTATGCAAGACACTTTACTGTATGAGTACCTGCTAGGATTAAAGTCACCATGGAGCGTGAGCCGGGTGAATCTG
>CAIQNV010000137.1 GCA_903873295.1 uncultured Elusimicrobia bacterium | reverse complement strand
GGGCCCGGCGGGCACCGGGTCGGCCACACCGTGGCCGCCCTCCTCACTCAGTCGCCGCGCTTACGCAAGCGGCTCCTTCCGTGAGGGCCCGCCGAACCCATACCCTTGCCAACCCCCTCCAGGCAAAGACGCGGGGAATCCTTAGAAATTATGTAATAACTCTGTAACGTGCTTTATATAGAATAATAAGGTGCCTATGAATACTATTTCACGCGTCTTTGCCGTATTGGCCGTCTGCTTCGCCGTCAGCGCCCGCGCTGAAGAGCCCGCCGCACCCGTTTCGCCCGGCGCGCAGGCCTCCGAGATCTCAGCCCGCATGCAGGAGGACGTCTCCCGCCTGCTCGAGCAGCTGCTCGGCCGCGGCCGCGCCCGCTCCTTCATCTCCGTGGAGGGGGAAGTAATACTTAAAAGCAAGACCGAATCGGGCGTGCCCGGCGACGACCCCCTCGCCCTGCCCGGCTACGCCTCCGTCAGCATCCTGGAGAAGACCGGCGAGTATCTCAAGCAGCAGCGCGAAGAAAGCCAGCGCACCAGCGAATTCCGAATAAAAAGACTTACCGTCTCCCTGGTCTTCGACAGAAGCGTGCCCGACACCCGGGTAGCCGCCATAAAACTCATGATCTCCGACGTGCTCCGCCTCACCGAAGCGCGCGGCGACAGCATCATAACCGCCAAGTCCGAAATGCTGCCCTGGTGGAAAAACGCCCTAGAATCCCCGGAGATACGCCCGGTGGTTATCGCCTCGGCCTTCGGGGCGCTCGCCCTGGCCGTCCTGCTGATCTTCGGCTATATCCTGTCCTCCAGGCTTCTCAGCGGCTTTGTCGATTACGCCCGCATCAACGCCCCTTCCCCGGCCGCAACCTACGCCGGCGGGCCGCCCGCGCCGTTCTCCGGGGGCGAGGCCGGTGAGGGAGAGCTCGGCGATATAATAGACGTGGAAGCCCGCGCCGCCTCGGGCGGGGCCCTGCTCAGCGCGGGGTCGGCCTTTGAATTCATAGAAAAGCTGCCGCCCGCCGACGCCGCCGAGCTGCTCGCCGACATTCCCGACGAGGATGCGGCCATAATCATAGCCAACCTGGCCGACCGCAAGCCGCACATCTCTTCTAAAATACTGCTGGCGCTGGCCCCGGCAAAAAAGCAGACGGTCTCCGCCCGGCTGCTGGGCCTGAAGCAGGCCGAGCCGGAAAGAGTCTACGAAATAGAGAACGACCTGCGGATGAAGATAGAAAAAAGCCTTAAAGGCGCGGAGAAACTGGGCCGCCTTCTTTCTCTCGTCAACGAGGCGGACCGCAGCGAGATAATGGACAACCTCGCCCGCTCGAACCCGGAGGGCTCGGAAGAGCTGCGCCGCAACATGGTCACTTTCGACGATCTCTGCCGCCTGAACGAGAAGAATCTGCGCCCGCTGGTGGTATCGCTGCCTTACGCCGACTGGGCCGCCGCCCTGCCCGGCGCGGGCGAGGCCGCCGCCGCCAATGTGACGCGCCTGCTGCCCGAAGATATCCGCATTATAGTTAAGGATATGATGTTAAACCGCCCTGAAGAAGAAAAGGTGATGGGTGCGAGGGCGAAAATAATCTCGGCCGCGATCGAGCTTAACTCCCGCGGCAGAATAGTGATAAAGGAGGCCGCATGAGCCGGCCTTCCGACGCTTTCAACTCCGAGCTTGACTACCTCTGGCAGGCCGTGGGCGACGCCCAGGACGCCTCTGTCCGCTCCGAGGCCGAGCGCGCCGCCGCGAGGAAAGGCCTGCTGGACACCTCCGCCAAAGCGCAGGATCTTGAAAGGCAGCTGGCTAAAAGCCTGGCCCGGGAAAGCCGCCTTAAGGCCGAGGCAGAAAGCCTTAAAGCTTCAATAAAAAAGGACGCCGCGGCGCTGGCTCAGGCCGCGGCCCAAGCGCGCGAGGCCGCGGAAGCTAAAGCGGCGTTAAGAAAGAAAGAGAGCGAGGGCGCGCTGGAGGGCGCGGAGCTGGCCGCTCTCCGGGCGGAAACCGGCAGCCTCAGGGAAGCCCTGGCGGCGCGCGATGCGGCTATAGAGTCGTACAAGGAAAAGATCGCCGGCCTGATGTCCCTGCCTGAGCTTGCCCGGACTCTGAGAGAGGATTCAGAGATCTCCGGAAAGCAGGAATCGGCGTACGAATATCTGCTTGAGCGCATGGAGAAAAGCAAACGCGCCGCCCAGGCCGCGGCGGAAGACCTGTCTGCCGCAGCGGAGCGGGGAAACGTTTTCAAGGCTTCCCTGGAGGCCGCGGAGGACGAACTTTCCGGCCGGCGCGCGGAACTTGCGCGCAAGCGCCAGGAACTGGCCGCGCTGGAGGCGGCTTTGACCGAAGCCGTTTCGAAAGAAAAGATCACGGCCGCTGAAAAGGCCGCCCTCCAGGGCCGGACCATGGCTATCAAAGCCGCCCTGGCGGAAAAAGAGGCGGCGCTTAAGTCGGCAGTTTCCGACTGCGCAGCGCTGCGCGGAGAACTCGACACCTCCAGGTTCGAGGCCGAGAAGCTGCGCCATGCCGCCGACGAGCAGGCCTTAAAAGCGCAGGAACAGCGCGCTAATTTCAGCGGGGCCGTAGCCCAGGTTTTTGAGCTGCAGAAGCGCGCCGCCGCGCTTAAGAGCGCGCTGAGCCAGGCTCAGGAAGAGAACGCGGCCCTCGCCGGGGAACTTGGCGCGCGCGCGGCGGACATGGAAACCGTCAACGCCCTGCTGCGGGACGCCAAGACCGGCCTGGCCATGGAGAGGGAGACCGTCCGGAGGGCCGGAATAAAAATAAAGGCGCTCGAAGGGGAAATAGAAAACCTTAAAACAAAAATAACCGCGGCCGGAGAATATTCCGCCCGCCTGCTGAGGGCCGTGGAGGACCGCGATCTGCTGATCTCCAGGCTTAGGACGGACCTGAAAAAAAGCGAGGAGCTGGAGATAGAGAACGAGGACCTGCGCCGCAAGAATGTAAAATTTTCCGGCTTTCTGAAAAGGGAGCAGACCGATTTTAACACGCGCCTGATAGCCGCGCTCGAGAGGTCGGCTAAAGATCTGAAGACTTTCAATCAGCGGATCCCGGCCGCCGAGCGCAAAAGTCTAGAGCCGGCGATGAAGAACCTGCTGTCGTCCGTCAACCTGCTGAAGGGCTGGCAGGAGTACCTCGACCCTGAAACTCCCGAGCTGGAAGATACCGACCTGGCCGGCTTCGTCACGGGCGAGGCGGGCAAGTGGGAGAAAGCGTTCAAGCAGCGCAAAATTTCCATCTCGACCGCGGTGCTCAGCCCGCGCCTGCGCGCGCGCCTCTCCCCGGAAAGGATGAAAATGCTTTTCTATCATCTGATAAAGAACGCCTACGAGCGCCTGCAGCAGGGCGGCACCCTGCGCGTCACGCTCAAGGGCTCAGACGACGGGCGCCATGCCGCGATACAGTTCGAGGACAGCGGCCCCGGCTTCCCGCAGGAAGCGCTGGATAAGCTTTACGCCCCCTTCAACACCACGGAAAAAGGAAAGGCCGGCATAGGGCTGGCCGTAGCCCGCCGCATAGCCGAAAAGCACGGCGGGACGCTGGCAGTGTCGAACAAGAAGGAGCGCGGCGCGATAGTGGAAGTGCTGCTGCCTCTCGGGGGATGACCGCAGCGCAATTATCCGGAAGCAGGAAAACCACGGAGACACAGAGGACACAGAGAAACACGGAAAAAAACTCCGTGAAACTCTATGTTCTCCGTGTCTCTGTGGTGAGCAGTTACTCCGAACCTACAGTTTAAAAATATACCCAATACCGAAAACTGTCCTTATTTTTGAGCCGAACTTGCCAAGGCGGGAACGCAGCGCCTCTATGCGCTTGTCGACGGCCCGCGGGCCCGCCTCCAGGCCCTGCCGCCACACCCGCTCCAGCAGGACGGTGCGCGACACCACCCTTCCCTGATTTTTAAGGAAATAAAGAAGCAGGTCGAATTCCAGCGCCGTAAGCCTGACGCGCGCCGCGCCGACCGACGCGGTCCGGGCTTCCGGCGAGATCTTAAGCGCCCCGATGCTGTACTCGGCCGGCTTTTCCGCGGCGCGCGCGCCCGGACCGCGCCGGGCCAGCAGGTTGAGCAGCCGGGCGCGGAAAAGCCGCGCGTCGGGGGGGAAGGCGAAATACTCGTCCGCGCCGTTTTCCAGGGACAGCGCCGCCGCCGCGGGAGAATAAGGGCCGGCGCCGGTCAGCACCAGCAGCAGGCCCGCGGTTTTTTTGTCGCCGCGCAGGACCGCAACCAGGTCCCGGCCGCTCATGTCGGGAAGAGCGGCGTCTATTATGATCAGTCCCCGGGGGGAGGATTTAAGAAAAGCCCCGGCGGAAGCGTAGAATTTAAGCCGGAAGCCTTCAAGCGCGCTTTCGAGGAAAGCGCCCGTCCCGGCCGCGGCGGTAACGCAGGCGGCGGCGTATGTTTTCATGCGGGAAAAACGGCGGCTTTTATGCGCCGCGAAAGGTCATCGGGATCGAAGGGCTTGAGCACATAGCCGGCGGCCCCCAGTTTCAGCCCCTCGGAAACCATATCGAGCTCGGAGCGCACGGTAAAGAATATTATGGGAGTGCGGGCCAGGGCCGGGATCCGGCGCATGCGGCGCGCGGCCTCGAATCCGCTTATGTCCGGCAGCCCCACGTCGAGCAGGATCAGGGAGGGCGGATCGCTTTCGGCCAGCTCGACGCCTTTAAGGGCCGCCGCGGCCGTAATTACGGCGCACCCGGCTTTCGCCGCTATATGCGCGGCTATGGCGAGGTAATCAGCCTCGTCGTCGACTATGAGCACTTTGGGCAGGGGGATCATTTGCGGGGAAGCAGGGCCACCACCTTCTTCTGAAGGTAGGAAAGCTCCACTGTCTTGCTCATGAATTCCCGGCAGTTGGGTTCCTGCCTGAAGAGCTCGCTCATGTTCTTGTCGAAAAAAGTCCCGGTGATGACCAGCACCGGGATGTCGCGGGTGCCGTCTTCCGTCTGCAGATTGCGCAGCACCTCTATGCCGCCCATGTCGGGCATCATCACGTCCAGGAGTATTATATCCGGCTTTATAGCCCGGGCTTTCAGCAGGCCTTCCCGGCCATTGTCGGCGACCTCTACTGTGTAGCCCAGATCGGTAAAGTAATCGGAGATCATGGTGCGGAATTCCACATTGTCGTCAACAATAAGGATCAGGTTCATTTACGGGCTCCGTGCGCTTGCTTGGCTATAGTGCAAAGTATAGTGTAAATCCGCCCCGTTTTCAAGAGGGCGTCGGGACCGGCGGGGGCGGCGGGGGCGGGGCGGACATTGATTTTGAAACCGTGAAAATAAATTTGCTCCCTTTGCCCACCTCGGATTCCACCCAGATGCGCCCCTTGTGCAGCTCCACCGTCATCTTGCACATAGCCAGGCCCAGGCCGAAACCCATGCTCTTATGCTCTTCCATCTGGGAGTATTTCTCGAATATTTCCTTGCGCTTGTTCTCCGGAATACCGGGCCCCGTATCCTGCACCGCGAAGAACACCTCCTCCGGAGTTTCCCAGGCAGAGAGGGTTATGCTGCCGCCGGCGGGGGTGAACTTGAGCGAATTGCCCATCAGGTTGGTGATGACGCGCTCCAGCAGTATCGGGTCGGCGGTAACCAGGAGTTTCGCCTCGGGGGCCTCGACCGAGAGCTTCATACGCATCGGGCCGGCCACCGGCTCGTGATTTTCACGGACGCGCGTGAGGATGGCCGCCGCGTCTACAGAATCCAGCTGGAGCGTCATGCTGCCGCGCTCGAGCTTAGTGGTGTTCAGGATGTCGTCTATCATGCCGCGCAGGCGCCTGGAGGAATAGAGCATGCTCTGCAGGTACTTGTCGGTGGAGGGGGAAGGGGGGATCTTCTTCATCAGCATCTCGGTGTAGCCCTGCAGCGTGGAGAGCGGGGCGCGCATATCGTGCGTTATCATGTGGAAGAATTCTTCCTTCGCCTTCTCTATTTCCTTCTCGATGGTGATGTCGCGGATTATAAGGACGCGGCCCGGGCGCTTAAGCGTGGCCAGAAGGAACTGGTTCGAAATTATGCGGAAGCTTTTCAGTACGGCGGAGGTCTCGCTGGTAAGCGGGGCCTCCACCTCGCTGCGCAGGTACTTCTCCTTCAGCGCCAGCATTTCGGAAAGGACCTTGAAGAACGCCTCGTTCTTTACTGAGCGCGGGATAGAGACCTCGGGGGAGATCTTTGGAATGCCCAGCAGCCTGAGGGCCGTATTGTTGGAATAGATGAGCGAGCCGCGGTCGTCTATCAGCAGCACTCCGTCGGAAATCGTATCTATCAGCGCCTGGGCTTTGCCCTTTTCCTCCACTATCTGGTTAAGCTGGAAGGCGCGGTAGGCCTGCAGCTCCAGCATCAGGCGGTTCAGGACGCCCACCAGCACCTTGATCTCCGGCCAGCCCTCCTGCGGGATGACCTGGTCCAGGTGCTGCGTGCGCAGGAAGCCTTTGACGCCGCTGACCATGTTGTTCAGCGGGACGATGATGCGGTTGGAAATAAGGAAGACCACCACCATGGTTATGCCGAAGATGGTCACCGCCAGCAGAGAGAAGACCAGTATGGATTTGCGCTGCTTGCCGTAGAGCTCGTCTTCGGACTGCACCGAGACGGCCGCCCAGTCCAGCTTGTCTATGGCCGCGTAGGCGCCGGAATAGTCCTCGCCGGAAAACCTGAATTTGGACAGGGTGCCGACGCGCCCTCCGCTCCGAAAAACCTTCTTAAGCTCCTCCGGCTTGTAGCCCAGCCCTTTCATGTTCTGGCAGGGAATGGGCCGCCCCAGGCCGTCGGCGATGAACACGCGGCCGCTGCGTCCGGTGAGCTGGGCGTTTATCTTATCCAGCAGCTTGTCCATGGCAAAATGGAAGACCACGACGCGCCCGTCCACGAGCGGGTAGGCCAGCGGGAAAAAGGCCTGGTCCTTAACGCAGAGCACCTCGCCGGAGGTGACCATGCCGGAAAGGTGCGCCTGGCTTGAAAGCTCCAGGGCGTAGGAGGCCAGGGATCTTTTCTCCCTGACCTTTTCGCTCTGGAGAAAGAACTGTTCCCTGCCGCTTTGGTCAAGCAGGCTGAGCGACATGATGTCGGAATTTATGCGGGCCGCCTGGTGGATAATGCGGGCCTCGTCCAGCTTCTTGGCCTGCAGCGGGTTCTCGATCTCGTAAAGGAAGGCCAGGCTGCGGTTGGTGTTCAGGAACCAGTCGTCGACGTTTACGGCGGAAAGGCGGGACAGGCCCTTGTGCAGTTCGAAGTAGCTGGCTACGGAGGAATTGTACTGATAGATGTTCCAGCCCACGGAAAGCAGGAGCGGGAGCACCGCTATGCCCAGCAGGATAAGGAGGAACCTGGTAGTAAGCTTCATATAAAGACTGTCGGACTTCCTTAGATCTCGTGCCTGATGATGTTTATCTCTATGCGGCGGTTGGCGGCGCGTCCGTCCGGGGTATCGTTGGATTTTATGGGTTTATACTCCCCGTAGCCCACCGCTGAAAGTTTCTCCGGCGCCACGCCGTCACGCAGGAAGAACTGGAGCACTGAAAAAGCCCTGGCCGAAGAAAGTTCCCAGTTGGACTTGAACCGCAGCGAGCGGCCCAGCGGGCGGTTATCGGAGTGTCCCTCTATCTGTATAGGGTTGGGGAGATCCTTAAATACCGCGGTAAGCCGGCGCAGGTGGGGGTAGGAGGACTGTTTAAGCACGTCGCTGCCGGCGTCAAAAAGTATGGGGTCGGAGAAGTTTATACTTATCTTGTTGGCTGAAATTTCAACCTGGGCTATCTGCTGTATGCCGTGCTTCGAGAACAGCGTGCTGGCTATGGTCGTGTCCTTGCCGAAAGTTTCCTCCAGCCCTTTCAGGCTGAACTGCGAGGTTATGTTCTTCGAGCTGTAAAAAGCGAACAGGATCATGAAAAAGATCATGAGATAGCTCATCATGTCGCCGTAGGTTATCGCCCACAGAGCGCCGCGGTTGAGCTCGTTTTCAAGTTCGTCTTCGCGTTCGTAAAAGCGCATAATTCAGCCTTTAAGTCCTGGCGGGCCGCGCGGAGGCCTGGGCGCCCTCTACGAACTGGTAGCCGCGCAGGTGTATTTCCATCAAATGCGGGGTCTTGCCTCCCATTATGTCGATAACGCCTTCAAGGATGAGCTGCAGCACCCGCGTCTCCTCCACCGCGCGCAGGCGGATCTTGTTGGCCACCGGCACGAAAAGAAAATTGGACATGGCTATGCCGAAAAAGGCGGAGCTGATGGCCACGGCCATGGAGCGGCCTATCGCGGTGGGGTCCGAGATATTGCTCAGCGTCTGTATGATGCCGAACAGCGTACCGATAAGGCCGAACATCGGCGAGAGCACGCCCGCGGTGCGGTAGAAGTTGGCATCCTCCTGCACGTCCAGGCGGCGGTGGCGGATCTCCTCCTCCAGTATGTCGCGGGTCTCGCGCGATTCGGCGCTTGTCATGGCCACGCTTATCGCGCGCTTCAGGAACCCGCCGGCAAAGGCCGGGTCGGTGTTCGTAAGCGCCATAATGCCGCCCTGCTTCTGGGAGGTCTCCGCCATGCCGACCAGCATGCGCACCGCTTCCTCGACGGTGGGATTTTTAGGGGCGAAAAAAATACCGATGAAAGCCCTCACCCCGGTCAAAAAGCGCGCATAGGAAGTGTTGACGACCAGGGCCGACAGCGTGCCGCCCGCCACTATTACAATGCCGTGCAGGTTCAGCAGCTTATCGCCGATGTCGGAAGACAGAACGCCCCAGCCCACCACGGCGGCGCCCATCATAAAACCTATTATCGTCATTATATCCATAAGAATAGCTCTCCGGCTCAAAAAGATCCGCGCCGCATGATTATTATACCGCGGGCATGTTGCTAAAATTTTACATATATATATTATAAAATTGCGCAGGCTTTTTGCTTTTTGATACTATTGAACTGACGGCTGGACAGCAAACCTAGTTGAGGAGCTTACCATGGATTATTTACTGACCGAGCAGCAGACGATGATACGCGACCTCGCCCGGAAAATAGCCGACGAGAAGATAAAGCCGGTCGCGGCCCATTACGACGAGACGGAGGAGTTCGCCTGGCCGATAATGAAAATACTGGCCGACAGCGACCTCTTCGGCGTCTACCTGCCGGAGCAGTACGGCGGGCTCGGCGGCGGCATCCTGGACATGTGCCTGGTGACCGAAGAGCTCTCCCGCGCCTGCGGCGGCATAGCGCTGGGCTACGCCGGCACGGGCTTGGGCACGCTGCCTATACTCCTGCACGGCTCCGAAGAGCAGAAACAGAGGTTCCTGCCCGGCATTGCCGCCGGAAAAAGGCTGGCCGCGTTCTGCATAACCGAGGCCGAGGCCGGCTCTGACGCGGGCTCCATAAAGACCACCGCCCGCAAAGAAGGCGATAAATATATCCTCAACGGGACCAAACAGTGGATAACCAACGGCGGAGAGGCCGAGGTTTACACGGTAATAGCCAGCACGGACAAGACCAAGGGCGTCAGGGGCGCCAGCGCTTTCATCGTAGAAAAAGGCGCCAAGGGCCTGACCTTCGGAAAGAAAGAAAAGAAACTGGGCATCCGCGCCTCGGCCACGCGCGAAGTGATCTTCACCGACTGCGAGATCCCCGCCGCGAACCTCATTTCCCGGGAAGGCATGGGCTTCATCATAGCCATGAAGACCTTCGACAGCTCCAGGCCCGGCGTGGCGGCGCAGGCGGTAGGCATAGCGCAGGGGGCGCTGGACCACGCGGTGGAATACGCGCGGACCCGCGTGCAGTTCGGGCAGACCATCTCCGGCTTCCAGGCCATCCAGCATATGCTGGCCGACATGGGGACGCAGGTGGAGGCGGCCCGCGCCCTTACCTACGCTACGGCCCGCATGGTGGACTCCGGCGCCAAGTCCGTGGCCAAGGAATCGGCGATGGCCAAGCTTTTCGCCAGCGACACGGCCATGAAGGTGGCCGTGGACGCGGTGCAGATCCTGGGCGGCTACGGCTATATGCGGGAATACCCCGTCGAGAAATATATGCGCGACGCCAAGATCACCCAGATCTACGAGGGGACGAACCAGATACAGCGCAACATCATCGCCGCCAATATGATCAAAGAGAATCTGAAGAAGTGAGCGCTTGCGGGCCGGACCGGCCAGGGCATGGGCCCGG
>CAIQNV010000136.1 GCA_903873295.1 uncultured Elusimicrobia bacterium | reverse complement strand
GGGTTCGGCGGGCCCTCACGGAAGGAGCCGCTTGCGTAAGCGCGGCGACTGGGTGGCCGAAGGCCACTGCAGTGTGAGGAGGGCGGCCACGGTGTGGCCGACCCGGTGCCCGCCGGGCCCTTGCCTCCCCATTACTCGACTAACTTGCGTCCCGGCCCGCACGGTAGGCCGCCCAGCCTTCTCTCCGCAGAAAATAAATTCTGTTAAGTAAAAGTCTCTAAGTGTGTGTGAAGTCCGTGTGAACGGATGAATTTCAGCGCGGTCTCGTGCTGGCGCTCGGCTTGGGCGGTTTGGCCCATGAGGTAGTAGAGAGCGCCCAAGGAAAGCAGGGTGAGGGCTTCGCCGCGCGGCTCGGAGCGGCCTTTGAAGAGGGCGGCGGCTTTGCGGTAATGGCCGAGGGCGGCGGAGAAATCCCCGTTCTTCTTTTTTATCTCCCCCATCCCCCACTCCACAAAGCCCAGGTCCGCCCAGTCGGAAAGCGCCGAGTAAAGCTTATGCGCCCGGACATAGCCGGCATAGGCTTCCTCAAGCCGCCCGAGCTGCCGCAGCACATTGGCCGTGCCGCATTCGGCGTAGGCCTTGGCGAAAGCGTCGTCGGTGGAGGCGAACAGCTTCCGCGCCCGCACGTAGCAGCCCAGAGCGCGGCCCATGAAGCCCGCCACGCGCAGGATCCCGCCCAGGCCGAACAGCGCGTAGCCGGACGCGGCTTCGTCTTTATCTTTATTAGCGCATTCAAGGGACTCCTCAAAAGCGTCTATGCCCTCGGCGTAGCGGCCCTGCAGGCGGTAAAGCCCGCCCAGCGCCCAGAGGACGAAAGCCGCCCCCGACCTGTCCGCCGCCTTCCGATAACTCTTCAGAAGCTTCTCAAGCAGTTTCGCAGCCTCCGGCAGTTTCCCGACCAAGCGCAGCGCCAGCGCCCACTCCAGCCCGGCCTCGTCGGAGTAAAGCTCCAGCTTTTTAGAAAGCGCCAAAGCTCTCTTCGCGGACCAGACCGCGGCCCTCTCGTTGCCCAGCGCCCTGTTGCAGCGGGCCTCGCCGAGCAGCGCCCCGAGTTCCGTTTCGGCGTCCCCGCCCGCCGCTTTGCGCGCGGCGCCATAGTCTTTGATCGCCTCGCAGAAAAGCCCAAGCCCCCGCAGGGCCTCGCCTTTCAGCAAAAACCAGCGGCCCTTATCGTCGCCGGGTTTAATTTTCTTCAGCCCCGCCAAAGCTTTGGCGAATTCGCCCTGGTCCATCAGCGTCCCTATCTTTTCCATGTTTTGCATAATTATATAGACGGTATTTTCTTACGGCCGGGGAAGCAGCCGTTTAATTTCCCGGAGCAGGTCTTCCAGGTTGTAGGGCTTCTTCATAAAATTGCGGGCGCCGCAGGTCCTTGCCCTCTCAACGCTTTCCGGAGTGTTCAGCGTGGAAATTATTAGTATCGGCGCATGTCTCGTCAGATTATCGCGCATCAGCGCATTGCATACCTCATAGCCGTTCAGTTTAGGAAGCAGAAGGTCAAGCAGTATCAGGTCGGGCTTCTCTCTTCGCGCCAGGGCCAGGCCGGAGACACCGTCGGCCGCGTGCAGCACGATATAGCCTTCGGCTTCCAGTACTTCTTTCAGCACCGCGGAGGCGGCTTTGCTGTCCTCTATCATTACTATCTTGCGGCCGCTCATCGCGCGGCCTGTTCCCGCCGGATTACGCCGCTTCGCTCGGCCCCGGACCGGTACTGGCCGGCCAGCATGATATAATCTTTTTCCGACTTCAACAGGCCTGCGCATTCTTCGTCGGTAAGCGGCCTTTTTATCTTACCGGGAGCGCCCATCACCATGCTCCTGGACGGGATCCTGGGGCCCGGGGTGACTACCGCACCGGCGGCGATGATGCAGAAATCGCCTATTTCACAGTCCATCACTATGGCGCCCATCCCTATAAGACAATGAGCTCCGACCACGGAGCCGTGTATAACCGCGCTATGGCCCACCGTAACCCCCTCGCCGATAAGGACCGGTCTATCGAGATTCGGGTGCAGCACGGCCAGGTCCTGGATATTCGAGCCGCGGCCTACCTCAATGCGGTCCACGTCGCCCCTGAGCACCGCTCCGGGCCAGACGGAAACCTCGTCGCCTATCTTTACCCTGCCGATAAGACAGGCTGAGGCATGAACCCAGGCCCCCGGTGAAACCTCCGGCAGGCTGTCTATAAATCTTTCCATCATCGCTCACCTCCGGTCGCTGAATTTGCCGTCCTACGGGCCGACTGCGCGCCCGTGGCGGTGATGTACGGAGCCCGGCGGCGGCTCCGAAGCGTGAAGCGCCCAATATATAAAAACGCTCGCGAAGGACGGCAGCAGATAATAAAAAAGGCGGAAAAGCAGACTTGCAGTAAGCGCCTGCGCCACCGGCACGCCCATCCCTGAGAAGGCCGCGGTCATGGCCGCCTCCATGGCGCCCAGCCCGCCGGGCAGTATGGGGATTATGGTCATCAGCATGCCGAAGGCGAAGCCCGCGATAAGCGTGGTGGCGCCCAGCGAAACTCCGATGGCTTTAAAGGCGAAATAAAGGATCATTATATTGCTTACCCAGTCGCAGAAAACGTAGCCCACCACTTTGGGGAGCTCGAATTTTCGGCCGTGTATGGTGCGTATCCCCTCGTCCAGCTGCCGCTCGAACTTCTCGAAGTTCTCCCGCGGGATCTCCCTCTTCGAAAAGAAGAAGATCAAGCGGTTCACGGCCAGGAATAATTTACGCGCCCAGGCGGCGCGCAGCTCGTGGTGAAAGAACATCAGCGTAAGCGCAAAGGCGAAACCCAGCACAGCCGCTACCCCCAGCAGAGCCTCCGCCATGCTGCGGTTGAAATCAGGGGTCTGCAGGAACTGCAGCACGGCGCCTTCCACCACGATAAGAGCCAGCGCCAGATAAATAAGCACGGTTATGACTACCGAGGAAGTGACGCTTGCCCCGTAAGGGACCTTGCGCTTGCCCAGCAGGTGCGCCCTGGTGGCGAAACCGCTTATGCCGGCCGAGGATACGACATAGTTTACCGTGGTCGAAACAAAAGCTATTCCGGCCGTCTCCAGGAAAGGCAGGCGTATCCCGAGGATGCGAAGCACCTCCCATAGAGCGAGGCCCATGAAGACGTAGCTGGAAACAGAGAAACCGAAGGAAAACAACAGCCACCTGGGGTTGGAGTCGCGTATAGTCCGGACGATCTCGCCCAGGTTAGGATAGATCAGCCAGACAAGGAGGCCCAGCGACAGCGCCAACGGGGTATAAAGGGCCAGCTTTTTACGGACGGAGACCTGTTTCATAATTTGATAAAATTAGTTTATATTATTAAAGGCGCCGAGGCAAAGCTTTCGGCAATACCTATGGCCACATACAGATTTGATTTTATAGTGGTGGGCAGCGGGGCGGCCGGCCTGCTGGCCGCGCATAAACTGGCCAAAGCGGGCCGCGTGGCGGTAATAACCAAACGCTCCCCTGAAATTTCCAACAGCAACCTGGCCCAGGGGGGCATAGCGGCCGTAACAGCGCCGAACGACAATGTAGCGCTGCATATAGCCGATACCCTGCGCACCGGCGCCGGGCTCTCGGACCCGCGCATAGTAAGGATGACGGTCAGCGAAGCCCCCGAGCGCATCCGGGAACTGGTGGCCCTGGGCACGCGCTTCAGCAGGAAGGACGGGGCCTTTGAACTTGGCCTTGAGGGCGGGCATTCCCGCCGCCGCGTCCTGCACGCCGCGGACGCCACCGGCCGCGAAATAGAGCGCGCCCTGCTTGAAGCCTGCGCGGCCGACAGGAATATAACTTTTTTCCCCTATCACTCCGCGGTAGACCTTATTCTTAGGAGCCGCCCGGCCCGCGTCCGCCCGGCAAAGAACTCCTGCCTTGGCGTTTACGCCCTTGAAGAGGGCACCGGCCGCGTCCACAGCTTCCTGGCCCCCGCCGTCTTGCTGGCCTCCGGCGGCGCGGGAAAGGTATACCGCTATACCTCCAATCCCGACGTAGCCACCGGCGACGGCATGGCCATGGCCTACCGGGCGGGTCTCTCCCTGGTCAATATGGAATTTGTCCAGTTCCATCCCACCTGCCTTTACCATCCGCAGGCCAAGTCCTTTCTGATCTCCGAAGCCCTGCGCGGCGAGGGCGGCGTCCTGCGGGGCGCGGACGGCAAAGCCTTCATGAAAAGCTACTCCCGCAGCCTGGAGCTGGCCCCCAGGGACATCGTGGCGCGGGCCATAGACTCGGAGCTGAAGCGGACCGGCGCCGACTGCGTCTATCTGGACATGACCCGCTTGAAAGCGGCTTTCCTCAAAAAGCGTTTCCCCACAATTTACGCCAAGTGCCTGCAGCTCGGCATAGACATCACGAAGAACCCCATTCCGGTGGTGCCGGCCGCGCACTTCTTCTGCGGCGGCGTCCGCTCCGACGACTGCGGCCGCACGGCCATGCCGGGGCTTTACGCCGTCGGCGAGGTGGCCCACACCGGGCTGCACGGGGCTAACCGCCTGGCCTCCAACTCGCTGCTGGAGGCCTGCGTCTTCGCCCATCGCGCGGCGGAGGCTATAAAAGGCGGCCGTTTAAGCCGGCCGGCCGGCGGCAGCCCCGCCCCGTGGACCACCGGCAACGCCCGCCCTTCCGACGAGGCGGTGATAATAAAACACAACTGGGACGAGATCCGCACGCTGATGTGGAACTACGTCGGCATAGTGCGCAGCGACAAGCGCCTGGCGCGGGCCGGCATCCGCGTAAAGATCATTTCGGCGGAGATAATAAAATATTACTGGGATTTTCTGCCCACCCGCGATCTGCTCGAGCTCAGGAACATAGCCTGCCTGGCCGACATTATAATACGCTCCGCACGCAGCCGGAAGGAAAGCCGCGGCCTGCACTACACGGTGGACTACCCGAAGCCTTCGAAAAAGTTCCTGAAACCGACATCAGTGGACAGATATTAAGAAAATGGATAAACTTATCATCAGCGGGGCGCGCTCGCACAATCTTAAGAACCTCAGCCTGGAAATACCCAAATACAAGCTGGTAGTCCTGACCGGCCTCTCGGGCTCCGGCAAATCCACGCTCGCCTTCGACACGATCTACGCCGAAGGGCAGCGCCGCTACGTGGAATCCCTTTCCGCCTACGCCCGCCAGTTCCTGGAGCAGATGGACAAGCCCGACGTGGATTCTATCGAAGGCCTGTCTCCCGCCATAGCCATACAGCAGCATAGCCCGTCAAAGAACCCGCGCTCCACCGTGGGCACGGTTACCGAAGTTTACGACTATCTGCGCCTGCTTTACGCCAAAGCGGGCCGGCCCTATTGCCCGTCATGCCGGAAGCCGATCAAAGCCTGGTCGGCGCAGGGCATAACGGCGGAGCTGCTGTCCAGGTACGGCGGCAAAAAGCTCCGCATCTTCGCCCCGCTGGTGCGCGGCCGCAGCGGCGCTTATGAGGAACTCTTCGCCCGCCTGCGCAAGGCCGGCTTCACCAAAGCCCGCGCCGACGGCAGGCTCTTTCCGCTTGAGAGCCCGCCTGAGCTTAAGCGCTACGGCAAACACGATATCGACCTTTTCGTAGACGAGTTCACCGTCTCGAAGGACGACCGGGAGCGCCTCAGCGAAGCCGTGGCGCTCGCCCTGGCGCAGTCCAAGGGCCTGCTGAGCGCGGAGGAGGCCGGAAAGCCCGCCGGGGCCCTCTACAGCGAAAAGAACGCCTGTCCCTCCTGCGGACTCAGTTTCCCGGAGCTTGAGCCGCGCCTTTTCTCCTTTAATTCCCCCCACGGGGCCTGCGCGGAATGCGGCGGTCTGGGAATAAAAATAGAAATTGACCCTGACCTCGTAGTGCCGGACGGCGCGAAGTCGGTCAACGGCGGGGCGCTGGAAGCCTGGGCCAACCCTGTAACCACCCGCACCCATCGCTGGAAAGGCTCCTGGTCCGGCTACTACGCCGATATGCTCAAGGCCGCGGCCGAAGAGAAAGGCATCGACCTGGACAAGCCCTGGAACGGCCTCCCGAAGGCGCACAGGGACATGCTGCTTTACGGCGCGGGAGAATTCGAGGGCGTGGTCACCAACCTGAAGCGCCGCCACACCGAAAGCGAATCCGACTTTGTAAAGGAAGAGATCTACACCAAGTTCATGCGCGAGACTATCTGTCCGTCCTGCAAAGGATTGAGGCTTAAGCCAGAGGGCTTGAGCGTGCTGGTGGGCGGAAAAAATATCGCGCAGACCACCGCCCTGCCCATCGGGGCGGCCAAAGGATTCATGGCCTCGCTCGACCTCAGCGAGAAAGAGCGGGCCATCGCCCGGCTGATACTCAAAGAAATTAATTCCCGTCTGTCCTTCCTTAATAATGTCGGGCTCGGCTATATCTCGCTCGACCGCCGCTCCGAGACTCTCTCCGGCGGGGAGGCCCAGCGCATACAGCTGGCCACGCAGATAGGCTCCGGGCTTACCGGCGTGCTCTACGTGCTGGACGAGCCGACGATAGGCCTGCACCAGCGGGACAACGCGCAGCTCATCGACACTTTAAAGTCCCTGCGCGACATCGGCAACACGCTGCTCGTGGTTGAACACGACGAGGCCGTGATACGCGCGGCCGACCATATCATAGACCTGGGGCCCGGCGCGGGGCTGGCGGGCGGGCACATAGTGGCGCAGGGTTCCCTCGCCGAGATAATTAAGAATAAAAGATCGGTGACCGGGCCCTATCTCGCCGGCGAGCGCTCCACCACTCTTAAGCGGGAGCCGCGCCCGCATTCCGGCAGGTTCCTGGAATTCGCCGGGGCCGGGCAGTTCAATTTAAAGGACATCGACGTAAAAATACCGCTGGGGCTGTTCGTCAGCATCTGCGGCGTTTCCGGCTCCGGCAAGTCTACGCTGCTTTATGAGATCGTCTACAAAGCGCTGGCTAAGGAACTTTACAAATCGAAGGAAGTCCCGGGGGCCTATCGCTCCATGAAGGGCGCGGGACAGATAGACAAAGTGATCATCGTCGACCAGTCCCCCATCGGCCGCACGCCCCGCTCCAACCCGTCCACCTACAGCGGCGTCTTCAACCATATAAGGGACCTGTTCGCGGCGCTGCCCGAGGCGAAGCGGCGCGGCTATGAGCCGGGGCGCTTCTCCTTCAACGTGAAGGGCGGGCGCTGCGAGGCCTGCCAGGGCGACGGCACCCTGAAGATACAGATGCAGTTCCTGCCTGACGTCTACGTGAAATGCGATGAATGCGGCGGCCGCAGGTTCAACGACGACACGCTGGAAGTGCGCTTCAAGGGCCGGAGCATCTCCGACGTGCTGGAGCTCTCGGTGGAGGAAGCCGGGGCCCTGTTCGCGGACATCCCGCGCATCTCGAAGATACTTGCCACCCTGGGCGAGGTGGGCCTGGATTATCTGAAGCTGGGCCAGAGCGCCACCACGCTGTCGGGCGGCGAGGCCCAGCGCCTTAAGCTGGCCGAGCAGCTGGCCCGGCGCGCCACCGGCCGCACGCTGTATATTCTCGACGAGCCCACCACCGGCCTGCATTTCGCCGACGTGGAAAAGCTGCTGAAGGTGCTGCACCGCCTGTCGGCAGCCGGCAACACGGTGCTGGTGATCGAGCACAACCTGGATGTGATAGCGGCCTCGGACTGGCTGATAGAGCTGGGGCCGGAAGGCGGCGACGCCGGCGGCCGGCTGGTCTATTCCGGCCCCGTCCGCGACGTGCTGAAGGTCAAAGGCTCGCACACCGGAACCTACCTTAAAGAACACCTCGCGGCTAAGCGGCCGGGCAGTTAGGAGCTGACGGGATATCGTTCACCGTGTGTTTTTAGTTATTTAAAGCTTCCTGGTTCAGCTTGGGTACGGGCCGGGCATGGGGTTGCCCATTCCGCCGCGCAGGAACCGTTGGCCGTCTGCTGAGCATAGCTCTTGATACGGCACGGGCATAGCCCAGCGCGGTTCCCCCCGAAGCGGGGCCCCCCTCCCCAAAGCGGCTCCAGAGCAACCCCATG
>CAIQNV010000135.1 GCA_903873295.1 uncultured Elusimicrobia bacterium | reverse complement strand
GGCGATGAAATTTGAAAAGCAGGAGGCAAAACAGATAGAGTTATGGTTACCCGAGCGCCGCTAGTTTTTGGACATGGCCGAATTCGTCAGAATAGTGGCCGAATTGATATAGAACAGCGGCCGATTTGATCAGAATACGCAGATAAGCCGGGGATTCTTGACAAAGCCGCCGAATTGTTATAATTTTGCAGGGAGGGTTTATGAAAAAAATAGCGATGTTTATAGCTTTCCGCGGTTTCCGTGACGAGGAATACACGGAGCCTAAAGAAATTCTGGAGGCCGCGGGGCATAAAGTAGTGACCGTTTCCACCGCGAAGGGCGAGGCCAGGGGCAAATTCAGGGTTACCGCGCAGGTGGATAAAACAGTGGGGGAGATAAGCCCCGCGGATTATGACGCGCTTGCGCTGGTGGGCGGGCCGGGGGCGCTTGAGCACCTGGACACGCCGGAAGTGCGCGCCCTTTTCGTGAAAGCGGCGGAGCTGGGCAAGGTGATAGGCTCTATCTGCATCTCCCCGGTCGTGCTGGCGCACGCGGGCCTGCTCAAGGGAAAGAAAGTCGCGTGCTGGCCCGAGGGCGCGGCCGAGGTCGTGAAAGGCGGCGGAGAGTATACCGGCGCCGAGGTAGAGATAGACGGCAGGCTGATAACGGCCAGCGGCCCGGTCCCGGCTAAAAAATACGGAGCCGCCCTGGCAGAGGCTCTGAAGTGAAAATATCAGGAGGGAAAATGAAAATATTAACCGCGTTATTGATGACGGCGCTGCTTTACTGCGGCGCAGCCGCGGCGGAACCGGGAAAAACTGTGGATGAGGGCGCCTGGAAAACCCGGAGCTTCACCGCCGAAGAGCTGAAGAAATATAACGGCAAAGACGGCATGCCCGCTTACGCGGCGGTGGACGGGATAGTTTACGATCTTTCGAAATCAAAGTACTGGAAGAACGGTCAGCACATGAAGCTGCACGAAGCGGGCGCTGACCTGAGCTCGGCCATGCACGGCAAGGCGCTGAAGTCCATACACAAGGACGGGAAGATAATGGAGAAAATGCCCAAAGTGGGCGTTCTGGGCGGCTATGGCAAGGAGAAGACCGCCGCCGCCCCTCCGCCGCCGGCCGCGGAGCCGAAGCCCGCCGCCGCGCCGCCGGAAGCGGACAAGCCGCCGCTGGCCGCCCTGCACAAGGTGACAAAAGAGGAAATAGGGCTGGAAACCTCCTGCCCGGTCACCGGCGAGAAAATAAAGGTCTCGGAGAAGACGCCCGCCGTGGATTTCAGGGGAAAAACCTATTATTTTTCCGGCCTGGCCAGCCTGGAAAAGTTCAGCAAAAACCCGGGAAAAAGCCTGACGGAAAAGGTCAAAGGGCTGTTCAAGAAAAAGAAAAGCTGAAAATTGCTTTAAAGTCGTTCCAGAAACCCGGGTATGATTTGTTCACGCAGCCCGGGTTTTTTATTTTCAGCCCGGGGCAGACAAGCGCCGCCGCGGCCGCCGCCATGGCTATGCGGTGGTCGCCGAAGGTCTCTACGGGCTTTACCGCGGTGAAAGAGGGCCGGCCGGTTATTTCCATTGCGCCATTGCGGTAAACGGCTTTAACGCCCAGCGAGGCCAGCAGCGCCAGCGCGCTTTCTATCCTGTCGGATTCCTTGGCGCGCAGGCTCTCTATGCCGCGGATGACGGTAACGCCGCGCGCCCGGGCCGCCAGCAGGGCCAGCAGCGGGACCTCGTCGACCATCGCCGGGATCTCAGCCCCCGGCACGGACCGGGCTTTGAGCGCCGAAGGCAGCACTTCCAGCTCGCCGTAAGGTTCCGGAAAGGCCTCGACGGCTTTCAGGTTTATGACGGCGCCCATTTTCCGCAGCGCCGTCAGGAAGCCCAGCCGGGCGGGGTTGAGGCCGCAGGAGGTTATTTTAAGCGCTCTCCCTGAAAGCAGCGCGGCGGCGATGAACGGCGCGGCCGAAGAAAAATCCCCGGGTATGGTTAAAGGCCGGGCGGTGAGCGGGCCCGGCTCCAGTCTTATGCGCGGGCCCTGTTTGGTAAGCCGCGCGCCCAGCAGGGCCAGCAGCCGCTCGGTATGGTCCCGGGTCGGGGTTTTCTCCCTTATTTCAAGGGGCCCGGCCGCGTAAAGCCCGGCCAGCAGCAGCGCGGATTTTATCTGGGCGCTTTCCACGCCGGAAATTTTATTCCCCTTCATCGCGGCCGGTTTTATTGAGAGCGGCAGCCGCCCTTTCGCGGTCTTTATGCCGGCGCCCAGCTTTGTAAGCGCCCCGGCCAGCCCTGCCATGGGCCTTTTTAAAAGCGAGCCCCGCCCCGTCAGCACGGAGGGAAAATCCTGCCCGGCCAGTATGCCGGCCAGCAGGCGCGCGAGCGCGCCGGATTCCCCGGCGTCAAGGGCCGCCGCCGGCTTCTTAAGGCCCTTAAGGCCCCGCCCTTCCACTATGAATTCGTTCCCGCCGCGGCGGAGCTTTACGCCCAGCGCCTTCAGGCACCGGACGGCGGCCCGCGTGTCTTCGCAGAGCAGCGGGTTGGCTATGCGCGTGCGGCCGCGGGCGACGGCGGCCAGCAAAAGGGCCCTTATGGTTATGGATTTATCCGGCGGCGGGGTGTAGCTCTTCACTTTTTTTCGAGCGAAGCGCAGAACTCGAGCGCCTTGAAATATGAAAGCGGGCCTTCGCCTTTGAACTGCGCGCGGCAGACCGGCTTGATAACCGAAATCCTGCGGAAGGGTTCGCGCTTCGCGATCTCGCTTAAATGCACTTCCACCGCCGGCAGCTCCAGCGCCTCTATGGCGTCGCGGATGGCGTAGCTGTAATGGGTGTAGGCGGCGGGGTTTATCACCAGCGCGTCCGCCCAGGAGGCGTTAGCGGTCAGCAGGTCTATGATCCCGCCTTCGCTGTTGCTCTGGAAGACGCGGAGCTTCGCGCCCAGGCCCGCGGCGTGTTTTTTTATCTCCGAGTTCAGCCGCGCCAGCGTGGCCGTGCCGTAGATTTCAGGCTTGCGCCGGCCCAGCAGATGCAAATTGGGGCCGTGGATTATTAAAATGTTCACTTTAACGCTCCTTCAAAAGCTTTCTTCAGCGGCGCCGGCTTCAGGTTCTCCACCGCGCGCAGGCGCCCGAAACCTTCTATCAGCATGAAGCGGTTCTCCGCCCCGCGCGCTTTCTTATCCCTTGAGACCAGCCCCAGGAATTTCCGGAAGTCGCGCCGCACGGCCGCGGCCGGCGGCAGGCGCAGGGCGGTCACCAGGGCGTCCAGGCGCGCGAAAGTTTCCCGGTTCAGCAGGCCGGTTTCGCGCGAGGCGATAAGCGCGAAGCGTATGCCGCGCGCGACGGCCTCGCCGTGCGGCAGGCGGCCGCCGGACAGGGCCTCGAAGGCGTGCCCCGCGGTATGGCCGAAATTGAGCGCCTCCCTCGGGCCGGCTTCGTCGCGCTCGTCTTTGGCCGCCAGCTTCAGCTTATAGGCGGCGCAGGCGCTTACACAGGCGGTCAGGGCGGCTTTGTCCCCGGCGAGGGTTTTCGAAAGGTTCTTTTTCACCAGGCGGCTGAGTTCGCCGGGCCCGATCAGCGCGTATTTTACCAGCTCGCCGCCGCCGGAGCGCAGCTCCGCGTGCGGCAGGGAATCCAGGAAAGCGGTGTCGCAGACGGCCAGGGCCGGCTGGTGGAAAGTGCCGGCGATGTTCTTTGCGCCCCCCAGGTTCACGGCGGTCTTGCCGCCCAGGCCGGCGTCTATCTGCGCCAGGAAAGTGGTGGGGACGCTGATCCAGTTAATGCCGCGCATGTAGATGGAGGCCGCGAAGCCCGTGAGGTCGGTGACGGCTCCGCCGCCGGCCGCGAGGATAAGCGAATTGCGGGAGAACCCCTTGTCGAAAAGGAAAGAGCAGAGCTTGCCGGCCTGCTCCAGGGTCTTGGCTTTTTCCGAAGGCGGGAGCCAGAAATAAAAATGAGGGGTTTTCCTTTCCGGGAACAGCTCCAGCGCCCTGGCCCGCAGGCTGGAAGGGGCGTCGGTGCCGGTGACCAGGCAGAGCTTGTCCGCCGCTTTAAAGAGGGCCGGGAATTCCGCCGGGATGTCCGCCATCCCGCGCCCCAGCGCCGCCTTCATCGTTCTTGAATTCTTGATAGTAAAATTAAATATTTTCATAAAGAGAAGAGTTTTACCACAGAGACACAGAGGGGGAGGAGGTAAGATGAGAAGAAGAAAAAAATATCTTTATTCTGTTCTCTGTGTTAAACTCCTCTCCCTCTGTGTCTTTGTGGTGAATTCGGTAATCTTGTTTAAAGCTTCTATCGTCTTTGCCGCGGCTTGCGCCGGTGTCTGCCCGGCGGTGTCTATCGTTATCTCCGCGCGGCGGTAGAACCTGAGCCTTGCGGCGTATAATCTTTTCGCGCGCGGGGCGGCTTTTTCCCAGGGCCCGGCCAGCAGCGGCCTAGACGGGCGCGCTTTTTCAAGCCTTGCCTCAAGCTCAGGCCAAGGGCAGTGAAGGAAAACGGTAATGCCGGTTCTTTTAAGCAGGCTTTCCCACTTGCGGGACGGGTAAACCCCGCCGCCCAGCGCTATGACCCGCCCGCCCTTTGCGGCCAGCTCTTTAACCAGGTCCGCCTCCAGCCGTCTGAAGGCGCCTAAACCTTTCGCACTCACTATCGCGGCGATGCTTTTTCCTGTTTTCTTTTCAAGCAGGCGGTCGCTGTCGCAAAAAGGCCGGCCCAGCTCCCGCGCGAGCGCCCTGCCGGTCAGGGTCTTGCCGGCGCACATGAAGCCGGTGAGGAAAATATTCTTCACAGGCGTTTCAGGATCTTCCCCGTCCGTCCGCGCCAGTCGCTCACCCGCCGCTCCAGCTCGGAGAAAGAATCGCCGCCGAACTTTTCCAGCAGGGCCCCGGCCAGCTCCAGCGCGGCCGCGTGCTCGCCGACCACCGCCGCCGCGAACACCGCCGTGGTGTCCGAGGTCTTCGAGACCGAAAGCCGCCTGCGGAAAGTTTTCAGGTCCACGGAGGGCGCGCCGCCGGGCAGGCCCGGCACCGGCTTTACCGCGCAGCGCAAAGTAAGCGCGCGGCCGTTGGTCATGCCGCCGTCGAGGCCGCCGGAAAGCCCGGGGTCCTTTGAGGCTTCGATGCCGCCGGCGGCGGCCAGGCTGAAACCGCCGCCCACTTCAAAGCCCTTTACGCCGTTTATCCCCATGAGCGCCGCGCCGAGGCGGGCGCCGAGGCGCCGGTCCCCCTGGCTGAAGCCGCCCAGGCCCGCCGGCAGGTTTTCCGCGGTCACTTCAAAAACTCCGCCCAGCGTGTCTCCGGCCCGGCGCGCCAGCAGCAGTCCGGCCGCGGCCGTTTGTGCGGTCAGGGGGCGCATATTCCCCAGACTAACCACTCTTGAATTTATATGAATGCCCAGCAGCTCGTGCAGGCGCAGGGCGAAAGAGCCCAGCGCCACCCGGGCGGCGGTTTCGCGCGCGCTGGCCCGCTCACGTATAAGCGCGGCGTTCAGCAGGCCGTATTTGAGCATGCCCGGCAGATCGGCGTGGCCCGGCCGCGGCAGGCTAGACGGCGGGGGCAGGTCGCGCCCTGCGTTGCGTATGAGCAGGCTTATGGGCGCGCCGGTGGTGGCCCCGCCGTTGAGGCCGGAAATGATCTCGAACTCGTCGGTTTCGCGGGCCTGGCGGGCGCCGCGCCCGGGTGCCTGCCGGCGGCGGCGGAGCTGGGCCGCGATATAAGCCGGCGTGATCTTTACTCCGGCCGGAAAGCCGTCGAGTATGCCCGATAAATATTTGCCGTGCGATTCGCCGGCGGTCAGGTAGCGCAGCATATTACCCCCGTTTGAGCTTTTCCCTGAGAAGCTTCAGCGCTTCCCTGTTAAATTCTACAATATCGCCCCCCGGCAGGCCCGCCCAGAATTTAAGCGAAAGGGCCGCCTGCCTGACCAGGACCTCCAGGCCGTCTATGGTCAGGGCGCCGGCCGCGGCGGCGGCTTTGATGAATTCCGTGCCGCCCCGCGCATAGGCCAGGTCGAGGCAAACGTCGCCCGGCTTCGGGCTTGCCGGCGGGCTCCCCGGCTCGTACATGCCGAGCGGGGTGGCGTTCACGAAGATTTCCGCGGGGCCGTCCGGCCCGGCGAAGGCCGCCGCCGAGAAAACGGTTTTCGGGAAAACCTCCGCCAGGCTCTCCGCTGTCTCCAGCGCCGCGCCGCCGTTCCTGGCGCGGAAGGTCACGGAAGCCGCGCGGGCGCGCCCCAGCGCCCAGCCGGCCGCCCCGGCCGCTCCGCCGGAGCCGAAGACGACGGCGCGCTTCCCCGCCGGGCTTACGCCGTTCTCCTCCAGGGAGCTAAGCACGCCGGCCGCGTCGGTGTTCAGCCCCTCCAGGCCCGCTCTGCCGAAGCGTACGGCGTTGACCGCCTTTATGTCGCGCGAGGCCGGGTCTTTCATATCGAGCATTTTAAAAACAGCCCGCTTGTGAGGGAGGGTGACGTTGAAGCCCGACCAGCCCTCGGCGTTCACGGCCTGTATGACGGAGGCGAGCTCCGTCGCCCCGCACTCCCGCGGCTCGTAGTGTATTTCGGCCCCCGAAAGGCCGGCGAAGATCCTGAAGATCTCGGGGGAAAGCGAGCTGGAAAGAGGAAAGCCCAGCAGGCCGGCTTTTATGATCTTGCTGTGCACGTTATTTCCCGGCTATGGAGCGGAAAGTGTCCACGGTCACCGTCTGCCTGCCGTCCATCCTGGCGGCGGCGGGGGAAACGCTGGCCTCTATAAGCAGGCCGTCGGCGCCGGCGCGCAGCGCCCCGAGGGCCAGCTTCACTGCGATCTCGCGGTTCCTGGAGGCGTGGCTGGGGTCGGCCAGCACCGGCAGGCCCGTAAGCCTTTTAGCGTCGCGCATGAGCCCGAAATCCAGCCCGGGGCTGTCCGTAGAAAAAACGGTGTCGCCGCGCTCGCAGAGAATAAGTTTTTTTGCGCCGTGCTTAAGCAGGTATTCGGCCGAAAGCAGCCATTCCCGGAGCGTCGCGTGCATACCCCGCTTCAGCAGCACCGCGCGGCCGGAGCGGCCGGCCTCTTTAAGAAGCTCATAGTTGCGCATATTGCGCGCGCCTATCTGCAGCAGGTCGCAGACGGCCGAGAGGCGCTCCACCTGGCGGGTATCCGTGGCCTCGGTCACCAGCGGCAGGCCGGTTATTTTTTTAGCTTTGGCGATAATTTTCAATCCGGCCCAGCCTATGCCCTGGAAGGCGTAAGGCGAGGAGCGGGGCTTGAAGAGCGCGGCGCGCAGCGCGTGCGCCCCTGCGGCCTTAAGGGCGCTGGCCGAGGCCAGGTAGGAGACTTCGTCCTCCACGGCGCAGGGCCCGGCTATAAAAACGGGCCCGCGGCCGAAATCAAGCGGCCGCGAAAAAGGTTTTTTTGCTTTGGCGCAGGCCAGCGGGCAAAGCTCGGCGTCGGAAAGCGCGACCCCCGCCACGCCGGGCAAATTCTCCAGGAGCGGCACGGCGTCCGCCGCTTTTTCCGGGTTATTTATGGCCACAGCCAGTCCCGCCGGCGCGCCTCTCCGGCGGCAGCCCGGGAGCAGGCGCGACAGCGCCAGCAGGAGGTTACCGCTGTCCGCGGCGCTTATGTTCTTTTGCAGACTGATGATCATTTTCCACCCTGCAGCTTTTTGGACTGCTTTATTATTTCGGCAAAAACGGCCCTTGTCGCCGGCGCGTAAATTTTTTCCGCGGCGGCCGCGGCGTTGGCCAGCACCCGCTTCTCCCGCGCGCGGTCGGTGATTCTCTTCTTAAGGCCTTTCAGCGCCGCGGCCAGCGCGAAGCGGCGCGCCAGCAGGGCGGCCACGCGCCTGTCGAGGGCGTCGATTTTCGAGCGCGCGGCTTCAAGTTTCCCGGTCATCTATAGAATTCTATTAAAATACAGCCGCAAATAAAATAAAATATAATTATGGCCCAAACGCTGGAACTCAAAGATATCGCCAATAAGCTGGAGGAACTGGAGGCGGCCCTGGCCGGCTCGGCCAGGCTTTACGGCCTCGATGCCAAGCGCTCCGTCCTGCGCGAGAAGGAAGCCGTCTCGGGCTCCGGCGATTTCTGGGACGACGCGCAGAAGGCGCAGACCCATCTGAAGGACCTGAATGATCTGAAAAAGGGCGTGGAGCTGCTGGATTCCGTGAAGCTGGAGATAGAGGATTTTAAGGTCCACTTCGAGCTGGCGCGCGACGCCGGGGACGCCGGAGAGCTGCCCGTCATCATGGAAGGCCTCCGCGCGATAGAGAAAAAGCTTTCGGCGCTGGATTTCGAGCTGAAGCTGTCCGATCCGATGGACAAGCTGGACGCCATCATAAGCATCCACGCCGGGGCGGGCGGCACCGAGGCCTGCGACTGGGCCCAGATGCTGCTGCGGATGTACACCCGCTGGGCGCAGAGCAAGGGTTTTAATTTCGCCATTACCGATATGCTCGCGGGGGAAGAGGCCGGGGTGCGCGGCGTGACCGCCTTCGTTAAAGGCAAGTACGCCTACGGCTATCTGAAGAGCGAGATAGGCGTGCACCGCCTGGTGCGCATCTCGCCCTTCGACGCCAATAAGCGCCGCCATACTTCTTTCGCCTCCATCGACGTGCTGGCCGACATCGACGACGATATAAAGATCGTGGTCGAGGACAAGGACATAAAGCTCGACACCTTCCGCTCCGGCGGGGCCGGCGGCCAGAACGTAAACAAGGTGGAAACCGCCGTGCGCCTCACGCATCTTCCGTCGGGCATCGTGGTGGCCTGCCAGATAGAGCGCAGCCAGCACCAGAACCGCGAGACGGCCATGAAGATGCTGAAGGCCAAGCTTTACGAAGTGGAGATGGACAAGAAGCGCTCCGAGATGGAGCGCCACTACGACGCCAAGGGCGACATAGGCTGGGGCCACCAGATCCGCTCCTATGTTTTCATGCCTTATCAGCTGGTGAAGGACATGCGCACCGACCACGAAACCTCGCAGATAGAGGCCGTGATGGACGGCGATCTCGATTCCTTCATGCACTCCTACCTGACCTGGGCCGCGAACAACAAAAAGAAGTAGCCCGGCTATTCCGACCTTTCGCTTTCTTCCGGCCCCGGCCCGTGCCGGCGGCGGATCCGATAATAAATCCGAAATACAAATAAGCAATAATATGTGTGCAGTAAAAAACGGGGCATGAAAAGAACGACGCGGAAACTGGCGGCTGTTTTAATACTCTCCGGCCTTGGCCCGGCGGGCGGGCTGTCGTACGCCTCCGAATTTGAGGTGCTGGATAAATTATCGGTCGACGGCTATTCGGTATTCAGGGGCTCCGCGGACATCCCCGGCGGCAGCTTCGCCGTAGGCGGGTCCACTTTTGTTGTAAAAGGCGGCAATGTCGGCATCGGGACTACGAATCCGGGGAACTCTCTCGATGTGGCAGGAGTCATTCACGCAAGCAGTTACATCTCAGCCAATGCGGACATTATCGGCTACGCAAATGTGCAGGTGCGAAGCGGCACTTCCTTTATCGCCTACAACGGCTCAAATGACGCGTATAGTTACATTAAGAACACGGCGGGTTCCGCGCAATCAAGCCTGACGCTCGGCGCGGGCGGCGCGGACAGGCTTACGATATTAAACGGCGGCAACATCGGCATCGGGACTGCAAACCCTGGTTTCCTGCTCGATGTGGGATCCGCCGGTTCATCCGGGATCATCAGAGTCACAAATAACACATATGGCGATTGGGTTCTCCAAAAACGGCGCAGCGACGATTCACAATTGTTTGGCATAAAAGAGGCTGGCGGCAATGGAGCCATGGCTTTTCTTACTAACAACACACAAAGAATGGTAATTGATTACTCAGGCAATGTCGGCATCGGGACTACCAGCCCGTCGGCGACTTTACACGTGGTCAACAACTCGGCGATCCCGGTGGCGGTCGGGGGCTCGTACGCGGACAGCGGCGTTCTCAGCCTGATAAACACGGCCGCCGGCGGCCGGACCTATAATGTCGGCTCCACGGGCAGCGGCTCCGGCGCGGGGAACGGCTACTCCGTTTTTGACGTTACGGGCTCGGCGACGCGTCTTTTAATAAACCCCGCCGGCAACGTCGGCCTCGGGACGGCCGGGCCGGTAGCTAAACTCCATGTCGACAACCCGGAGGGGACTACCGCTTATCCGCTTTATATCCCATCCGCTTACTCCATAACTACCAGCGGGGCGGATAATAACGGCGCGCAAAGAACGTATACGCTCACGATCCCGAACTTGAATCTGCACACCTCCGTGGTCACGATTGATATTTCCGGCTGGTATTATAACAACGGCGCGGATTTCTGGCAGGCGAGGTATGTCTATAATTTAATGTCGGAATCGACCGCCGCGCGCGTCAACCAGCGCCAGTCGGCCCTCGAGTTTACTGCGGGCACCCAGCGCTCGTCCGCGCCCGGTACGGCCACCCTGGCGACTACCAATGTGTTTACCATCGCTATCACCGTGACCGCGGGCTATTATTCCAGGATGGTCGTAACGACTGTCGGCGGGGGCACGCAGCAAACTACTATCAGCGTTCAGTAGACCGGCCGACAATTCCCCGGCGGCTTTGGGAAATGGTTTAATATGTGAATGGACCTCGTGGAGACACATTCGCATCTTAACGATGACGCTTTTAACGCGGACCGGGCGGCCGTTCTCGAGAAAGTCTTTCAGGCCGGCGTGGGGAAAGTGGTGGAGATAGCCTGCGCGCCGGGCGAATGGGCGCAGGGGGAGCAACTGGCCGCCGCCTACCCGGGGAAAATAGCCTGCGCCTTCGGCGCGCATCCGGAATATACAAAAACACTGTCGCCGGCTTTGCTGCTGGAGCTTGAAGCTTATCTGGGCAAGCCCTGCGCCGTGGCGCTGGGCGAGGTGGGCGTGGATTACTGGTGGGAGGTCGGCACCAAGCAGGAACAGCTGGCCCTGCTGGAGGCTCAATTGCCGCTCTGTTCTAAATTTTCCAAGCCCGCCGTCTTCCACGCCCGGAACGGCAAGACGCCGGAGAAGAACGCCTATGTGGACCTGCTGGAAGCGCTTAAGCGCTGGGCTTACCGTCCGGCGGGGAAGTTCCGCGGGGTGCTGCATTGTTTTTCTGGGACCTGGGCGGACGCGAAGGCCGGGCTGGACCTGGGGCTGCTCCTTGGCGTGAACGGGACTTTCACTTATAAAAAGAACGACGACCTGCGCGAGACGGTCCGGCGGGCGGGGCTGGGCAATATAGTGCTGGAAACGGACTGTCCGTACCTGCCGCCGCAATCGGCCCGCGGCAAACGCAACGATCCGTCGTTCCTCCCGGAGATAGCGGCCCTGGTGGCGGCGCACCTGGGTGTCGGCAACTCGGCAGTGGCCGACCAAACCACCTCCAACGCCCTGGAGCTGTTCGGCAAGTTTTAGCAGCAGCAAATGGATCTTTAACTTAATACATCCGGATTTTACGGAGTGGCGCGGGGGGCGGCGAGGGTATGGGCCCGGCGGGCACCGGGTCGGCCACACCGTGGCCGCCCTCCTCACTCGGCCTCGTCGCTTACGCAAGCCTCGGCCTCCGTGAGGGCCCGCCGAACCCATACCCTCACCGCCCTTCCGTATATCAGATTTTAATGGAGGGGTGGCTGAGGCGTTGCCCTGCGCACCCTTTGCGGATGGGGGGGCCCCGCCATCAAAGTCAGGCGGGGGGAAACCGACGCAAGGGTTTCCATCTTTCAGGGTGCGCAGGGTAATGCCTCAGCCAGGCCCCCGACTTCGCATCTCGCGGTCTTCTCTTTGGTTGAAGGAATAAAATATGAATAATGAAATAAAAAAAATTTTTGCGGAACGGATACCGGTGTTTGACGGGGCGATGGGGAGCTACCTGCAGGGGTTCGGCCTTAAGGACTCCGACTTTGCCGGGCATGAAGGGCTGAACGAAATACTCTCCGTCTCGAAGCCCGAAGTTATAACCAAAGTCCACGAAGATTACCTCTCCGCCGGGGCCGATTTTATCGAGACCAACACTTTCGGCGCTAATGCCGCCGTCCTGGCCGAGTATGGCCTGACCGCCCGGGTGCGCGAATTCAACCTGGCCTCCGCCCGCCTCGCGAAAGCCGCCGCCGATAAATTCTCCGGAAACGGCAGACGGCGCTTTGTTGCCGCGTCGGTGGGCCCCACCAATAAAGCCCTGTTCGTCACCGGCGGCCTCAGCTTCGACGAGCTGCGCGCCATCTACCTTGAGCAGCTCACCGCGCTTATGGATGGCGGCGTGGACCTGCTGCTGCTCGAGACCGCGCACGATATCTTGAATCTCAAGGCCGGGCTTGCCGCCGTAAAGCTCGCCTTCCTGAAGGCCGGCCGCGAGCTGCCCGTTATAGTTTCCGCCACCATGGACGCCCGCAACAAGATGCTCTCCGGCCACGACGCCGAGGCCTTCTACGCCGCCGTGGAGCATTATCCCCTGGCCGCGCTGGGCTTCAACTGTTCCACCGGCCCCGAAGGCCTGGGCCTGCGCCTCGAGCGCCTGGCCGCCCGCGCGCAGTATCCCGTCTTCGCCATGCCCAACGCCGGCCTGCCCGACGAGAACGGGCGCTACCTCCAGACCCCGGAAAACTTTGCCGCCGTTATGGCCGGCTATGCCGAAAAAGGCCTGCTCAACGCCGCCGGCGGCTGCTGCGGCACCGGCCCGGCGCATATAAAAGCTTTGGCTGAAGCCGTAAAAGGCATCAAGCCCCGCGCCCCGCGCGCGGCCGCCCCCTGGGTAGTGTCGGGCGTGGAAGCGCTGTTTTACGACGAGATAGAGCCGCCGGCCATGGTGGGCGAGCGCAATAATTCCATCGGCTCCAAAAAATTCCGGGACATGGTGGCCGCCGGCGACTGGGACGGGGCCGTAGCGCTCGCCAAAGCCCAGGCTGCGGCCGGGGCGCATATCCTGGACGTGTGCCTGGCCAATCCCGAGCGCAATGAGCTCGCCGATGTAAAGACCTTCATGCCGAAGCTCGCGCGCGCGGTGCGCCTGCCGGTGATGACCGATACCACCGACCTCGCCGTGATGGAAGAGGTCCTTAAGACCGTGCCGGGGAAAGCCCTGCTGAACTCGGTTAATTTTGAATTCGGCGAGGAAAAACCGCGCGCCGCCGCCGAGCTGGTTAAAACTTATGGCGCCAAACTGGTGTTCGGCTGCATAGACGCCGATAAAGAGCACGGTCTGCCGCTGGACGCGGAGCGCAAGGTGGCCATAGCCCGCCGGGCTTACGCTTTCCTGACCAAAGAATGCGGGCTTACTGCCGGTGATATAATCTTCGACACCCTGGTTTTCCCCGTGGCCGTGGGCGGCGGGCACGCCAGGACCGCCCATGAGACCATAAAGGCCATAGAGACTATTAAAAAAGAATTTCCCGGCGTGAAAACCGTGCTGGGCGTGAGCAATGTCTCTTTCGGCCTGCCGCCCCCCTCGCGCGAAACGCTGAATTCCGTTTTCCTGCACCATGCGGTCAAAGCCGGGCTGGACCTGGCTATAGTGAACATAGAAAAGCTCAAGCGCTACGCTTCCATCACGCCTGAAGAGCGCGAGCTGGCCGAAGACCTTCTTTTCGCCAGGAAGCCCGACGCCGCGCAGGCTTTCGCCGCCCGCTACCGCGACGCTAAAAAAACCGTGTCCGCCCCCGCCGCGCAGGACGCCCCGCCGGCGGAGAAGCTGCGCCTGGCCGTGCTTAACGGCACAAAGGCCGGCATAGAAGAAGCCGTGGCCGCCCTGCTCCTGATAGAGTCGCCGCTGGACATCATAAACGGCCCCGTCATGCAGGCCATGGCCGAGGTGGGCAGGCAGTTCGCCGCCGGGGACCTTATAGTGACCGAAGTGCTTCAGAGCGCCGAGGCCGCCAAGGCCGCCGTGACCGCGCTCGGCGGCGCGCTTAAGGAGCAGAAAGCCCCGAAGCGCGGGCGCCTGCTGCTGGCCACCGTAAAGGGCGACGTGCACGACATCGGCAAGAACCTGGTGGGCATAATCTTCGAGAGCAACGGCTTCGAAGTTGAAGACCTGGGCGTGAAAGTTCCGGCGGAGGAGATCGCCGCCGCGGCCGTAAGATCGCGCCCCGACTTCATAGGCCTGTCCGGCCTGCTGGTGCGCTCCTGCGAGCAGATGACCATAACGGCGCGCGAGCTGGCCAAAGCCGGGATAAACGCCCCGCTGCTGGTGGGCGGCGCGGCCCTGACCCAGAAATTCACCGACGCCAATATCCTGCCGAATTACGGCGGCCCGGTCTTCTACGCCGGCGACGCCATGGAGGGCCTGAACTACGCGCTGGCGCGCGTGAGCGGCAGGCCCCAGACATGAGCTGGTCGCCCGACGAGATCCCCGCGCCCGCCGACCTCGCCCGGCATTTTACGGGGGAGCAGCCGCTCGCCGAACTTTTCGACAATCTCGACGAGGATCTTTTTAATCTGCGCTTCCTGAAATTGAATAAAATGCAGGAAGAGAAAAGCCGCGAGGCTAAGAAACTGCTGGCCGGGATAAAAGAAGAGATCCTCGGGAAAGGCCTGCTGAAGGCCCGCGGCGTTTATCAGTTCTTCCCGGTGAACAGCGCCGGGAACGAGCTGCAGCTTTACGACGCCGCCGGCGGGAAGCTGGCCTCTTTTGATTTTCCTCGCCAGGCCGGCGGGGAGCGGCTCTGCCTCGCCGATTTCGCCGCGCCGGCGGCGGGCGGCAGGAAGGACTATATAGCGCTGCTGGCCGCCACCTGCGGCGGGGGCGTGCCGGAGCTGGCAAAGCGCGAGCGCGAAGCCGGCAACTACGTCCGCTCGTACCTGTTCGAGGCGCTGGCGCTGGCGCTGGCCGAGGCTTTCGCCGAGTTGCTGCATTACCGGATACGCCGGGACTGGGGCATAGCCGAAGCCGGCCCCGCCGGGCCGCTCAGGCGGAGCGGCTACAGGGGGAAAAGGTATTCCTTCGGCTACCCGGTCTGCCCCGACCTGGCCAACCAGAAAATTCTTTTCGACCTGCTGAAGCCGGAGCCCGACGCCGGGCTGCGCCTGACGGAAGGGTATATGATGGACCCCGAGGCCTCGGTCTCGGCCCTGGTCTTCCATAACCCGAAAGCGGTGTATTTTAACCTGATATAAACGGATAGGACTTTTTTGGGTCTTGACAACAGGACGGGGTCTGCTAAACTATTAATGGGTCCGCGGCCCCTATTAGTGGGTTTCTCGCGGACCCTTTCTTTTTGCCTATTTTTTGTACTCGAAACCTTTCGCGTCTATGTAGAAGGAGCGGTCGTTCAAAGTCACCTTCGCCAGCCCGCCGCGGAAGCCCGCCGCCTGGCTGTATTTAAAATCCACGATGACCTTGCCGGTCTTGTCTATGTAGCCCCAGCCGCCCTTGAAATCCTTAAGGACAGGGGCGAGGCCCCCGTCGAAAGAGGCGCACATGGCGAAGCCGGCCGGGATAATTTCTTTGCCTTCCTGGTCTATGTAGCCGCAGCGGCCCTCCGCCTCCAGCGGCTGGGCGTGCGCCAGGCCCTCGCTGTAGGGGCCGATGGAAGCGTACGGGCGCTCCTTGAAAGCCAGCGTCCCGCGGCTGATAAAGCCGTATTTATCGCCCAGCCTGGCCGTGGCGAAGCCGCCGCTGAAGGGGAAAGCCTCGGCGTAAACCGGCGGCAGGGCTTCCTTCCCCGAGAACTCGATATAGCCGTATTTGCCGTTCACTTTAACGCGCGCCAGCCCCTCGCTTACGGGGTAGATCTCCTCGTAAACGCCGCCGCGGAATTCGCGCGAGTCTTTAAGCAGCAGGCCCCAGCGGCCGTCCTTCTTCGCCGGGGCGGCGCCTTCCTTGAAAGGCAGCAGCTCCTCATATTCGAAAGGGACGACGGTCTTTCCGGCTTTGTCCACGCAGCCCCAATAGCCGCGGGTTTTCACCGGCGCGCAGCCCCCGCTGAAAGAGCCGGCTGACTGGTAGCCGGGCGGTATGACTTTCTTCCCCTGTTTATCAATAAAGCCGTACTTTGCGCCGGTCCTGACCAGCGCCAGCCCCTCGCTGAAGGGCTCGGCATAATCGTAGCGGGCCGGGAGGGTCAGTTTCCCGCCGGGGGCCGCATAGCCCCATTTGCCGCCCGAGTTGAACGGGATAAGCTCCTGCGCTCCGGCCAGGCCCGGCGCGGCCGATAAAAATAAAGCGGAGATCAAAATTGTTTTTTTCATAATAACCTGAATCCTGCAGTTGGAAGTGGTTTCCATAGACAAGTCAAGCGGACAGAATTATTCCTGCAGGATTCCCCGCGAAGCGGGCGGAGGGCCCAGCGCTATGCGCGCCCGGACCGACGAGGTGTATGCCTCCCGCAGGGCGCCCGCGATGCGGGCGGAAAACTTCAACAGAAGTTTCCAGGCTAAGCCGCCATACACAAGATTGTATATAATAGTTGCGGGAGATAATTATGAAAATGAAAACGGCGGTTTACCCCGGCAGCTTCGACCCGGTCACTTTCGGCCACCTGGACATCATAGACAGGGCCGCGAAAATTTTTGACCACCTTATAGTGAGCGTCTTCGCGCACAGCACCAAAAAACATATGTTCTCCATCGACGAGCGGGTGGCGATGCTGCGGACCGCCCTGAAGGGAAAGAAGAACGTAACGGTGGACTGCTTCGAGGGGCTGCTGGTGGACTACGTTAAAAAGAAAAAGACCAGCGTGGTGATCAGGGGCCTGCGCGCCATCTCCGACCTGGAATACGAGTTCCAGATAGCGGCCGTGAACCGCACCCTGAGCCCGGGCATAGAGACCGTTTTCTTCATGCCGCGCCAGCGCTACACTTACCTTTCCTCCAGCGTGGTGCGCGACATCGCCCATTTCAAAGGCGACGTCTCAAAACTGGTCCCTCCGCATGTGGCTAAAGCGATAGCCGCGCGGAAATAAAAAAACCCCGGGCTTTCGTCCCGGGGTTTCTTCCAGCGCCGGAAAAGCGCGGTTTATTTCTTCTTCAGCTTTATCTCCACGTCCTTGGCTTTGCCCTCTTTGTCGAGCTTCAGCTTCAGCTTTTTGTCGCCGCTGCCGGCCAGGCCCACCTGCTCCAGGTACTTGCCGATATCCTTCACGCTTATATCTTCCTGCCACTTGCCCTGTTCGGAGCCGCTCATCTGGCGCGGCGCCGCCGGGGCCGCGTTCGCTCCCGTCACGGTGCTTATCTGCCCGGCCCTCAGCGATTGCTTCCCGTGGGCGTTCTGCAGGTCGACATGGCCCTCGTAAACTCTTACGGTAAGCAGCTCTTTCTGCTCGATATCCGCCTCGGTGCCGCGTATGGCGCAGACCGCGGAGGGGGTGCGCACGCTCAGCTTGGCCTTCGTGTGCAGCATCCGGCTCCACACCTGGCCCGCCAGCAGGTCGTACATCTCGCGGACCTTGTTCTTGACGGGCATGGTAAGGGTGGAATTTTCGTTGATGCGCACTTCCGCCCCGCCTTTGGTCACCAGTGAAGCTTTCGCCCCCGCGCCGGTCGTTATGGAATCGCCCGGCTGCAGCGCCTCGTTGAGCTTCAGGTCCGAGGAAGCGGCCGCGCCGGCGCGCTTAAGCTTAACGTCCCCGCCGACATAGACCACTACCGCCGTCATATTTTCCGCGCAGAGCGCGTAGCCGGCCGGCAAAAGCGCCGTAGCCGCGAAGGCCAGCGCCAGCGCCGCTAAAGTTTTAGATAATATTTTCATTTCCGCCTCCTAACCGCCCATCTAGTAGATTATAGCGGAGTACCCGGCCTTTGGCAATGTCAAACTGGTTACATGTAACCAAAGTGCCATTGATAAACGGGTTTATATCTATTAAGATATCAGATAGTATCAATAACTCGCGTTTAAGGGGAAAACGATGGGGGCGTTCCCGTTTAAATTCATCTTTATCGCGGTCTTTGCGCTTACGGCCCAGGCCGGGCGCCTGAACGCTGCCGCCATTGTAGCCGCCGTGGGCGGCGGCGAGGTTTCCGAACAGGATATTTCGGACTGGCAGGCCGCGCAAAGCTGCTATGGCGAGGACGCCATTACCTCCCGCAAAGCCGGCTTCATGCGCATGTACGAGGCCGCTATTCTGGAAGAAACGCTCAGCCGGGCGGGGCGGCCCATAAAGCGGGAGGAATACGCCAAAGAGACGGCCCGCATAGACGCTGAAACCCGCGCGCCGGACATCCTCGCCTGCATAAAAAAATATTTCGGCGAAGGCGCCGCCCGCTACGAGCGGGTTTTTGTGCGCCCCATCCTGGCGCAGCGCTTCATCCGCGAGCACGTAAAATTCGACCCCGCAGTGCAGGCGAAAGCCTACGGCCTGCGCGACGGAGCGCTTAAAGATATCGCCAAAGAAAAATCGTTCCGGGCTATCGGCCTTGAGCGCGGCATAGCTTACTCCACCGCGGTTTATTCGGTAGAAGAAGATACCGCGGCCCCGGCCGCCGCCGAGCCCTGGAAAAGATGGTCGCCTTTCGAAGGCGCCTTCATAACGGAGCACCTGAAGGAGCTGAAGCCCGGCGAGGTTAAGCCGAAGCCGATAGAAGACGAATTAAGCATCAAGCTCGTCAGACTGCTGAGCGTGGCCGGCAAGAAATATTCTTTCGAGGCCCTGACCGTTCCGAAGCTCTCCACCGAAGACTACCTCAAGACCGTCCCAAAGCTGCCGTGCAAAATAAACGACAGGGAACTGTACGACTGGGTAGCCCCCATCAAAGGAAACCCTCTGCTCGCCCCGGCCGAAATAGCGCCGTATTAGAAATTTAGCGGTAAGGATAAAAAGCTGCCCGCAATTACTGAAGAAGACATAGTTAACGCCTGAAATATGGAAAAAACACTGGCTGTGATAAATCAGTTGAAAGAACAAGGTGTAATAAACGATTATGCCGTATGCGGCGGGATGGCCGCCATGTTTTATATGGAGCCGGTGCTTACTTACGATCTGGACATATTCTGCGTCCTTGCCGGGGAAGAAAAAGGGTTAAATATTCTGGCGCCTATCTATAAATGGGCGGACCGTGCCGGGTATAAAACCTTTAAGGAGCATTTGCTGATAGAAGGCTTGCCGGTGCAATTTCTTCCGGTTTATAATGACCTGGTAAAAGAGTCGGTCGAAAACGCGGTCGAGAAAAAAATCGGTCTGGTGAAAACCCGTGTCGTGGCGCCGGAGTATTTGGTCGCCATTATGCTTCAGACTTCAAGAAAAAAAGATGCCATAAACGCGGGGAAAATGCTGGGCGAAGCGAAGCTGAACAAGCGGGCGTTGTTGAAAATCCTTAAAAAACACGGATTGCTGGCAAAACTCGGCGCTATTGAAGGCTAATTATGAAAAGCGATAGCGGGCACAGCGCAGAACGCATATTTGACGGAAAGCGTAAATTTCACAGAGCTATGGCGAAGCTGCCGATAGAGGAAAAAATTAAAATGGTGGCGGCTTTGCAAAGGATAGATTATTCCATTAAGCCGGCGGCCTGGAAAAAACGCCTGATGTGGCTGGCTGATGAGCAGAGTTCCTGATACAGAATATTAAGACTTTAAGCAACGTCCCCTGGGGAGTAATATGAGACCGGATTGGCGGGAAAAAATGAAGACTGAACTAAGCCGCGCCGTGGCGCGGTTGGGGGGCGTTTTGCTCCCCGGATTCCCGAATATTAAGATATTAAGCAACGTCCCCTATATAGCTATTCTCGCGGTTTTGGGATTTGCGGGAAATGCTTTTGCGGCGGATACGGGGGTTAAGCTGAATTCTAATGATGGGACTACCAAATTTGTGGTGCAGGATATGGACGCGGCGGCTGTATTTAGCGCCGGTTCGGATGGGAATGTTTATATGGTGGGGTATAGCTCAGCTACCAAATATTACGGCGACGGCTCCGCTTTGGCAAATGTTTCCACCCATACCTTCAAGATAGGCGACAGCTACGGCGGCGGCAAGATATTCTGGGTGGACGCCGCCGGCCGGCAGGTGTTGATAGCCGCCACGGCGGATCAGAGCACGGGTATAAAGTGGAGCAACAACTCAATCAAAACCGGTGCGGGCCTTGAAGGCGTATACGCAGGGCGGGCTAATACCGTAATGATAAGCACCATGCAGCACGCCGGCAGCTACGCGGCGCAGGTTTGTTCTGATTACAGCGTTACGGATCCGGTAACCAACGAGTATTATGACGACTGGTATCTGCCCTCAAAGACCGAATTGCAGTTATTGTATAAACAAAGGACTGCAGTTGGGATGCCTTCTACTGACGTGTATTGGAGCTCTAATGAGTATGTGCCGGATACTACCGGCGCGTGGGACGTGTCCTTCTTCGATGGCAACATGAACTACAGCGGTAAGACTAACACTGACTACGCACGCTGCGTGCGTGGAGGCCCGTCCTCTTCTATTGGTAATTTGCCCAATTCTGCGGAATCGGTAACCGATGGGGCGTACATATCCAGCAACCAAACCTTCACCGGCGCAAACACCTTCCAGGGCATAACCGCCGCCTCCGCCACTATTACCGGGGAGGCTAGAATTTCGCGCAGCCCTGTGGCCGCGGCTCCCGGAGATATAACGCTGACCGCGGCGGATTTCGGCAAGACCATAACTGTGGATAGTGCCGCCGCGCAAACGGTAACACTACCGGCGGTTACTCTGGCGGAGATCGGCGCCACTGTAACTGTGGTGAAACTGGGCGAGGGAACGGTTACTATCCGGGCGGCGGGGTCAACCTATATAGAGGATTCCACCGCCGGCGGCGCAATTTACAATAACGCCGCCTTCCCTGCCTACGCTTCAGCAACGCTGCGGCTGGTAACGGCCACGCGCTGGCTGCTAATAGGCGGCAAAGGCGCCTGGATGACGCAGTAGGGGGAAGGGGTAAGTAGTAAGGATTAAGGATTAAGGATTAAGGATTAAGGATTAAGGATTAAGGATTAAGAAAACTTACCCCTTACCCCTGGATTGAGATAGTGAGAGAACTTTATGCGTATTATCAAAAACTTTCTGCTTAACCCTTATCCCTTAATCCTTATCTCTTTGTTTGCCGTTGTAAATTGCGCTTTTGCCGTGGATGCGGGGGTTAAGTTGGACACCAATAACGGCAGCACCAAGTTCAGCGTGAAGGACAAAGACGCCGCCACAGTTTTCAGCGCCGATTCAGACGGCAACACCTATATGCTGGGCTATAGTTCATCTACCAAATATTACGGCGACGGCTCCGCATTAACAAATGTTTCCACCCATACCTTCAAGATAGGTGACAGCTATGGCGGCGGCAAGATATTTTGGGTGGACGCCGCCGGCCGGCAGGTGCTGATAGCTGCCACGGCAGACCAGAGCACGGGTATAAAGTGGAGTAACAACTCAATCAAAACCGGTGCGGGCCTTGAAGGCGTATACGCAGGGCGGGCTAATACCGTAATGATAAGCACCATGCAGCATGCCGGCAGCTATGCCGCGCAGGTTTGTTCCGATTACAGCGTTACGGATCCGGTAACCAACGAGTATTATGACGACTGGTATCTGCCGTCAAAGACCGAGTTGAGTTTGTTATACGCCCAGAAAACTGTGGTCGGAGGGTTTACTGCTAGCATATATT
>CAIQNV010000134.1 GCA_903873295.1 uncultured Elusimicrobia bacterium | reverse complement strand
GCCAGCCGCCGGCTTTCCTGAGCCCGATGAACCAGGGCGGTCATATTTTTTGACCCAGGAGCGGCGGCTTAGTAAAAGGCTTTTATTTAAACCTATAGTTTAACGGGGCTTGGCGGGGAAATACGGGGGAAATACGGGGATACAATAGAATGGCACTAACTTAAGGCGCGCCGAAAAGGCCGCTAACAATGCTAATTTATAATCTGTCATCCCCGCGATTTGTAGGCGGCCTGCCGCACCACTATGCGGGGTGGGGATCCATTAGGAAAAGATTTATAGATTCCCCCACTACACAACCAGTGGGGCCTAAGGGCCGCCAAAAGCATGCGGGAATGACAGCTTTATTATAGGTCTTAAGTTAGTGCCATTCGTGCCATTCGGGACACAATACCTATTACCTGAATTAAGTATTATGTCACCGGATAGACCTCGCGAGACGGAAACCAATAGTGGCGTCACTGTAAGACACGTACTTAGACGGACGGTAATCGTTCCGCATGGTCACGCCAATGCCGAGCCTATCCGGTGCTGATATATCTATGCCGCGGAGCGACACGAGCTTGCCTGAGAGCGCGCCGGCAAGTCCGATCTTGATCTGCCACGCGCCGGGGTAGCCGGGCAATTTGGTGCCGTCGACAGGCTCGCCTTCATATCCGCATTCAAATATATCGCTCAGCCACTGGGCCACATGTCCGGACATGTCGCATAAGCCCTGTTCGGTGTTCCCGGCCGGCTTTGAACATACGGGCGCGGTCAGGGGGCCGTCATAGTGGTACACGACCTTATCCGGGCTGGGTCTCTCATTGCCCCAGGGGTAGAGATTGTCCTTGCCGCCGCTTCTGGCCGCGTATTCCCACTCGGCTTCGCTGGGCAGCCTTGCGCCCTCGAACCCGGGCTTCCCGCTTATGTATTTCACGTATTCATTAGCCTGGAACCAGTTCACGCAATTGACCGGGTGATCCCAGCTGCCGGGGGCGCCCCAGTTGCAGCCGCTCGGTTCCGAACATTTACCCGCGTCAAAACATTCCTTATACTGCGCCACCGTAACCGGCGTTTTGGACATTTCGAACTTCCGGATACCGACCTCGTGGCGCGGCATAGCGTCAACAGAACCTTCGGGATCGTTCTCGGGGCTGCCCATCATGAACCCACCGCCGGGGAGGGCGACCCACTCTATCGGTTTGCCCGCCCCGTCATAAGTGGCGCTCCAGGCGGCATAAGCCGCGTTATCCCTGGGCGGCTCACAGCTAAACAGCAGTGCGCTCCCTAGCGTGCAGCCGTGCCCGTTAAAGGCGCCCGCTTGGGACGCATTAACCCCGAATAGTACCGCCGCCGCCGCGAATAATAGTCTTTTCATATTTTATTGCCCTCCCGCTTGTTTTGCGCCGGCCTCTCTTTATCGCGCGGCGCTTACAACCTCATGATATAGTTTACCCCGTTCGCCGACAGATCACCTGAGGCGGAGGAACCAAAGCGGCGCGGTTTTTCGACCCAGGAGCGGCGGTTTAATTCAAACGCGCATAATTAAGCCGCCGGCTTAACGGCACAGAGGGGACGCTGATTACTAAATGACTTATTTCGTCACGTAGCGCAATGTGGTTATTCCAGTAAATGGAACGATATCGCTAATAAGTCGCTCGCTGTTTAGTTAAAAATAAAACCGCCAGGCTTCCCCGGCGGTTCAGAATGACTACTAACCAATTAGCAACTTAGTAATCAGCGTCCCCTGATCTCCCTTTAGAAATCCCACCAGTTATCGTTCGGAGGAGTGAATTCGCAGGTTTTGCCGCATACTTCCGCCAGGACCCTGTCCTCGCCATTGACCCGCTTTTTGTCGAGGATCAAAAAGCGCGCGTCGCGAGGGAGCAAAACCTCTTCTTCCCATTTAGTCATAAGCAGGCCTTGCGACCCGCCTGCCGGAATTTTGATTGCCAGCAGCGCTCCCTTATAAAATTTACGGGCTTCGCCCGGAGAAAGCGAGGTGGAGGTATACGCTTTGCGCTGGAGGACGGCTCCGGGCTCCTCGGTTATTTTGCCCTGGCCGCGGAACAGGAATAATCCTCCCGGGAGTTTTTTGGATCTGGCCAGCGCTGAATCGCTCCCCGCGATGATCGCCGGAATCCGCTTTGCCGGGTCTCCGCTCATATAGGAGCAGGAGAAACCGTCCACTGCGCCGGAATTGAACAGATAGAGCTGAATGCAGTCATACCGGGCGCCGCTTTTGTACGCCGTTAACGCCGTTCGTTCATTTTCGGACAGATCGGTCCTTGATTCAAAGTCGAAATATCCAAGCTGCCCCGCAAGGTCTTCATAGCTTGTTGCAATTATGCCTGTGCTCCGTTTACGAGAGGGGCGTTCCTTGACGCCTCCCTGTTTTTCTCCTGGGTATATATTGGTAAAGCCGGCCGAAACGGCAGCTGGTTTAATGGCGGTTCCCGTCCGCAATGCCGCGGAAATATCTTTCGTATCGCTCATCAGTTCAAGGCTCTCAAGAGCCGGGGCGGCGCAATATCCCGCCTGCGCCGACACCATCGCTGCCGCGACCAACGCTAATAAATATTTCATAATTCATCTTCCCGTTCTGATCTTTTCTTGAAATACATCTGACTTTCATCTCCCGGGCGGGCCTCTCCAGGGACGCATTTCCTTTCGTAAGCTACGGGATATAGGATCCGAGCACGGAAATACTGGTAACATCTTCGCCCCTGCCGCCGGTTTGAGAATTGACTCCCAGGGTCGTACAGCCCTCCGGAGCCGTCACAAAATCCCTGCCGCCGCGGACCAGGATGCCCTCTATAAGCCCGGTCGCCGCATTAAAGACCGGCGAGCCGGAGTTGCCGCCGAAAGTGTCCAGATCGGTGACGAAATAGCCCCGGGGGGAAACGTACCTGACCGCGGCGCTGCCGGCGATCTTAAGCGGCAGGCCTATTGGGTGGCCGATGACCAGCACTTTGCTTCCTTCTTTAAGGTTCCCTGTCCGGTTTATCCCAAGCGGCCTGCGGCCGGAAACTTTGCGGTCCAGACGGATAAGCGCGTAATCGGGGCCGTTATTGGTCTCGGCCCGCGTCAAAATTCTTTTGCAGGAGTAGACATCAGCGGCGCCTATACTGGCCGGGGCGCTTGCCCCGGGCGCTGCGATCGCGTAGCCGAAGACTATCTTCATGCCGTCGCACGCCGCCTGGGCCGGGACGCAGTGCCCGGCGGTCATTATCAGATCCTCGCCCACCAGGGCCCCCGTGCAGAAAGCGCCGATCCCCTGCTCTCTGAACCTTTCTCCGGGGCAAAGCGCGAGGGTCTCGCCGATGTTCATGGTATTGAGCGAAAAACTGCCGGTGCGGCGGTCTTCCAGAACATTCTTTGACTCCCACATAGAAACAACAGAGTCCGCGAGTTGGCGCTCCTGCCATGAAGCTTCGAAAAGTTCGACGCGGTCGTCACGGCCGTACACGGTTCTGCTTCCCGCGAAAGCCGCGGCGGACAGCAGCGGCGACATTACCGCCAGGGCAAGTATCGATTTCAGCGTTTTATTCATAGGTTCAGGCTCTCTTTATTCTCAGCTCATCTTTATTATTTCAAGTACCCGGTTGGTTTCTTTCAATTATTCCGGGATATGAGCGCCCGAGGGTATGCATAAAGACCCTGCACAATAGCGGCCCGGGTGAGCGTAAGTAGCCCCCCCGTCCGTTGAACCGGTGTAATATATAGTTTCCTGTGCGTGGTCGACCTCGGGGCTTACGGTCTGTTTTTTATGCGCCGGGAGCGGAGTCCCGAATTTTCTCTGACAGTCCGGAAAATTGCCGCGCACAGCGGGGAATTCAAAATGTTTCCCTGCGGCGACACAAATAACTCCGTTAAGCATTTTTTTATATAGTTCGCCTACATCGCCCTCCGTGGCGTCAAAAACATATGCATTTTCTTTATCTGCGGGCTGGCCGCTCAACCAGAAATAACTATTCCCCATATCCGTCAGAACTTCACGAACGCCGGCAGCTTCAGAGCTTTTAAAATCGGCTCTATTAGGAAGAGAGGCCCCATTATCGGCACACATGTTATATGCTTGGCTATAGCGCTCTGCCTTTGCGAGCCAAACGGTCCAGATCAGGCCGTCAGGGCCTTTCCAGGCCGGATAATCCGGATCGTGAGAAACCTGCGCATAAACCTTGCCTTTTGAGGTCTTGCAGCGGGTTCCGAAAGGAATAGTCTGTGAGCGGTCAAGGGAGCCGCAGAGCGCCACGGGATCGCCGCTGGAACTGACGGCCTTATCAACGCGCTCGGGCCTCGGCTCCTGGAGATCGGTTCCTTTATAGCCTTCGACCGCCGCTCCGTTCGCCAGTGCGGTCAGGGTCGCCAGGTCATCGGCCTGCGCCGCGCGCAGCGGCAGCGCGGAAGCCGCCAGAACCAGTATTACCGCTATTGATCTTTTTGTCATATTCTTTTTTCCTCCGATCTGAATTCAACTTGCCGCTTCTAACCTCTGATATAAGTCTACCCCGCCCGCCGCCGGTTTTCCTGAGGCCGGAGAACCATGGCGGCCCGGTTTTTCGACCCAGGAGCGGCGGTTTAATTAAAAGGTGATTATTTAAGCCATTGGCTTAACGCCATCTCCGGCTCCGGGGCGGGACAAACTTCCCGGCCGCAGATAAACTGCCCGGATAGCGCCGTCTTTAATCCTGGAGACGGGCCCAGAAGGGGGTACAGCGGGGGGCCAACGGGGGGGGCACAAAGGGGACGCTGATTACTAAATGACTTATTTCGCCCTGTAACGCAATGTGGTTATTCCAGCAAATGGAACAATATCGCTAATAAATCGCTCAATATTCCACTAAAGACAAAACCGTCAGCCTTCCCCAGCGGTTCAGGATGACTATTAACCAATTAGTCATTTAGTAATCAGCGTCCCCTCTCCCGGCGGCAAAGGGCTTCCCGCTGATCAGGGAAGCCCTTTTTCGTATCGCCGCCGCGGTCTTTTTTACCTCACGAGGCGGAACCCGACATAATAGCTGCCCTGCCGCATGTACATATGGCTGCGGAAGTCGGTGCGCAGGTCCTCGTTGTCGCTGCTGTAGAAGGAGTTGCCGCGAAGAACATTGTCGCCGTCCGCGGGGCCTTCGACCGCGCTTCCGTCAACGGGCGCTTCTGAGAACGATTCCGTATATACGTCCTGCGTCAGCTGCCAGATGTTCCCGGCCATGTCGCACAAGCCCTGCTCGGTGTTGCCGGCGGGCTTCGAACATACCGGCATAGTGCCGTTGGTTCCGCCGCCTATTCCGTTCTCCGGGCCGTCGAACACTACCCTGCCATGGGTCACGGGCTCATTGCCCCAGGGATATTTATTATCCTTCCCGCCGCTCCTGGCCGCGTATTCCCACTCGGACTCGGTCGGCAGTCTTGCGCCGGCGAACTTCGCGAATTGATCAACCTGCTCAAGATTCACGCAGTTCATCGGGTACTTCTGATGGTCCTGGGTGTACCAGTTACAATTGAAGCTGTAGTAAGTGCGGACGGGCTCGGTACACCTGCCCTCGCTCACGCATTTCGCGTACTGCTCCACGGTCACCGCCGTTTTCGCCATCTCAAAGGCCTTAATGCTGATCCCGCGGACCGATCGCGCATTGCTTGAGCCGGCCGCGCTCTTCCTGGCCCTCATCAGCCCGCCATGAAGAGGGACCCACTTTATCGGCCTGGCTTTGGCCGCATAGGCGGCGGCGTCCGGTTCGAAAAGAACGGGTACAGCCGCCGAAGCCCCGACGCTCTCTGCCGGTGAGGCTTCTGCAGCCGAGGCCCGCAGGGCACCGGCCGTCACCGCCAGCTCTCCGAACTCGGCGGCATAAGCGCCGCCGGCCAGTCCCAGCACCATCAAAGACATCATAATTTTGTTCATAAGTTTTTCTCCTGTTTTATCTGTCGTTCTCATTATTCGGCTTTATTCATCAGCTCATTGGTAATGAAGTGTTTGAACGCCGGCATCATAACCAAAAGCCTGGGGTCAAGTTTCCCGGGCTGCCCGGCAACCACGAACTCGGGGTCCGTGATCTGTATCTGCCACTCCGGGTTAACTATGATATGGGCCACGTCCACCCAGATCGTATGGCCTTTCTCGTCCTCCGGGCCGGGCCTCTGTATCGTCAGGTCAAAGCCGGTGGAATCCTGGCTCTTTATTGACCGGGCAATGTACTTGCCTTCGGAGTCATAGATCGAATAAACCGAGAAGAACTCATTAATGTCCTGAAGGTTTATGGATAGTGACTGGGCGATGTCCAGCAGCACATCGGAGTGGTATGAACCGATCCGCTTGCTGAAAGGAGCCACCGATTCATCAACGGTGATGGCTGTATTGGCCAAAGCCGTAAGGTTTATATAAGCGTAAGCTATCGGATTCCCGTTCGTGTCGTTGAAGTAAAGCGACATGCGCGGGCGATCCGAGTATTTGGTCATGAAATGCCGGAAACCGCCTATCTCCCTGCTTATTTTGCCCAGGCTTACATTATTCTCGTCCTTGAGATTGAGCTGGGTGCCGTCGGCGCCTATTACGCCGCCCGCCACATCTCCGACCGTTACCAGTGAAACTTTTTCAGGCATGGTGAAAAGGTTTCCGTCCGGCTGGTAGGCCGGTTCCGGCTGAGGCGCCGGCTCGGAAGAAATTTCTTCCGCCGCTGCTTTAAGCCCTGTCGCCGTCACTCCTTCCAGGAACGGGGCCTGCCCCGCAAAAGCACCGGCTGTCCCGGTGAGCCAGAGTATTCCGGCTATCAGTATGTATTTTTTATTGTTCATATGTGTTTCCTCCCCTTGTTTTCCGCTTCAGCGCGCTATCCGCGTCTGCTGTCTTCCTCTATAGTTTACAGCGTCCTCCGGTATTTTACCTGAGGCCGAGGAACCAGCGGGGCGCGGTTTTTTGACCCAGGAGCGGCGGTTTAGGGAAAGTGTTTTTAATTAAGCCGTTAGCTTAATAATAAAAAGGGGCGCGAAATATCCGGCGGGTGAGGGCAGCTTGTCCCGGCCGCGGGCCGGAAGCGGATCTATAAGTTAGGAGAAACTAAGGGTCACGCTGAATTCGGAGATCAGTTTATCTGCGGCTCTTTCGGCGCTGGCCGGAGCGGGCCAGGTGAACGTTACTGCCGGAGCCGGCAGCTGTAACCCGGCCGCTACGAGCGTCGGGCCGGTCTTGCAGGTCTTTTGCTCCGTCCATGCTTTTATGCGGCTAATTTCCGCCCGCCGGCATGGTTTGCTCTATCCATTGCAGCCTGTACAGGGTGTTCACCGCGTCCAAAGCGTTGTCGAGGCTGTTGCCGTACGGGAACTCAACATTGTACGCGTCCTCCACCAGCTGGGTAAGGACATTAATGCCCTCCCCCTGGTTCCCGGCCGCGAAGAGAGTTCCGTTCGGATAATACCAGGCCCCGCCGCCACCGTTGCCCTGGGCGGCGAACGCGTATTTTCCGTTCGGATATTTCCAGGAGCCCTTGTCGCTCCAGCCTTCTCCCACGAGCGCGTATTTGCCGCTGGGGTATTTCCAGGAGCCTTTGTCGCTCCAGCCCTCGCCCACCAGCGCGTAATTCCCGTTGGGATATTTCCAGGAGCCTTTGTCGCTCCAGCCCTCACCCACGAGCGCGTATTTGCCGCTGGGGTATTTCCAGGAGCCTTTGTCGCTCCAGCCCTCGCCCACCAGCGCGTAGTTCCCGTTGGGATATTTCCAGGAGCCTTTATCGCTCCAACCTTCTCCTACGAACGCGTATTTCCCGTCGGGATATTTCCAGGAGCCTTTATCGCTGTATTCCGGCCCCGCGTACGCTATCGTCCCGTCGGGATACCTGACGGTCGCCGCCGGCCCGGCAGAGAAACGGCAGACCAGGCGCGCCAGCGCGGAGGGCTCGTTCCCCGACCCGGGATCCTCGAGCCGCGCTAAAAATTCCAGCGCGCGGGCCTGCGCGCAATGAATGTAGGGAGCCTGGCTATACGGCCGCCGGCCATGTCCGTTTAAACCCGGGCGGCCTTTTAGTTGTCCGCTTAAAACGCCCGGAATTTCCGGCAAAACCGTTCCGCTTAAAACCGAAGGCGGAACAGCCGCCTTTAGCGTATTAAGCGCGCCTATCCCCGCGCAAGAGATCCTGCCCCCGAGTAACATGGCTGCCGCCGCGAATAAGAATCTTTTCATGTTTATATCTCTCCTTGTCCGCCGCTATTCGCGGCACTCGTCGCTGGCCATCAGGGACGGGGAGGCGTAGGGAAGTTCCGAAGCGGGGATCCCGTAAGTCTTCACGCTTTCGGCGACGTCTTTCACGAAAACCTCCACCACGAACGACGGGCCTTCCCCGCCGCATATCCCTTCGGGTATTTCAACCGCCTGGAATACCGTATCCGCTTTGAACAGCTCTTTTACATATTCTTGCGCGCTTTTGATGGCCTGGGGGCTGTCCGGGAGGCCGCCCTCGCCGGTCAGCGAGGCCGCGAGATATTTTTTTACGGTCACCCATTTGGCCCCGCTGTGCCAGACCTTGACCTCGCCGTAGAGTTCGCCGGCGTAGTCGGCTTTGCCCAGCTCCACCCTGGCATCGCGGCCGAAGAAATGCTCCCGGGCCAGGGCTTTAACTTTAAGCGCGTTCTGTTCCCCGGACAGCCCGGCCTGCGCCGGTTTTCCGGCGGCCGGGAGAGCGGCTGCCGACGCGGCTATCCGCCCGTGCGCGAAACCGTAGTCCGTCAGGTCCTTTTTGGCGTAAGCCGCTCCGACGCTCGCTATCAATACCAGCAGTGCTGTTAATCTTTTCATTGTTATTCTTCCTTGCTTAATATAAATCTGCCTCGGGCCGTGCCTGCAGCCAGGAGCTCTTTACTCTCCTTTGAAGGCCTGGACGAGCCGCTCGGGCGATACCACTTTGTAGCCGTTCCCGGCCAGCCATTTCACTAGGCGCTTGGCGGCCGTGCGGCTCTGCGGGTGGATGTCATGCATCAGCACTATGCCTTTGCCGCGCTTCGCGATCATGGAGATGGTGTTCTGGTAAAGCGTTTCCGGGTCCTTCGTGGACCAGTCGAGCGTATCTATGGTCCAGCCGACCGGGACCAGTCCGAGGTCGGAATATATCGCCCTGACCGCCTCGGGCGAAATGACGCCGTAGGGCGGCCTGAAGAAAGAGGACTTTTTGCCGATGGTCGAGGCTATGGAGGAGTTCACGCTGCCAAGCTGCTTGAGAGTTTCCTCAAGCGAAAGCGCGGTGAAAGGCTTGCCGGACGCGGTGGCGTGGTTGTAGCCGTGCACTCCCGTAAAATGCCCGTCCGCCGCTTCGGTCTTCAGGCGGGCCTTGCCGTTCTCGCCGAGGTTGACCCCCAGCACGAAGAACAAAGCCTGCGCGCCGCCGTCCTTCATGGAGGCGGAGACTTCTTCAGTCAGCGGCCCGGGGCCGTCGTCGAAGGTCAGAATGACTTCGCCCTTGTTAAGAAAGCCGTCGTACTGCACCAGAAAAGGCGTGTTGTTCTTGACATAGTTCACCTGGCAGTAGCCCTGTTTTATCGGTACGCCGCGCGTCTCTCCGGAGCGTATGTCCGAAAAATTAAAGACCCCGGCCACTTCCGCCTTCACTTTCGCGGAAACTCCGGCGCCGGCTCTGGCCGGGCCGGGCTGGTAAGGGAGTCCGGTTTCGGCTTTTATGCGGGCCGAAAGGTTCTCGACCATGGCGCGCAGGTATTTGCCCGCGGCCGAGTATTCCAGGAATTCGGGGCTGTCCTGCGGCGCCGCATAGGCTTTATCGGAATAGGCCTGAAGGGCCGAAAAATATTCTTCATATTCCGCTTTAAGCGAGGTTACATCCGCGGAAGCCGCCGGCACGGCCGGAACCTCGACGGAAGCGGGGGGCCGCGGCAGCTGCGGCTTCTGGGCAAAAACCGAAATAAAAGGAACTATTGAAAGTATCGAAACGAGTATGCAGGTTTTTTTGTTCATGGCTTTATCTCCTTAACCGCGGTATTTGATGCTTCTCGCGCGCTTATCTGGGGGCGGCGCCCGTTACGCAGATGACGACGTTGGACTTCCCGTTCTTGAGGACCAGATCATAGATCTTCTTCGAGTTCACCCTTGACAGGCGCACGCAGCCGTGGGAGACCGGCCAACCCAGCTTCAATTCGTTCAGGAAGCTGGTGCCGTGCAGGGCTACGTTCCCGTTGAAGAATACGGTGCTGGGCATGGGCGCGTTGTTGTAGAGGGTGGAAAAGTGCATGGCCTCCACGGCATCGGGGGCAAAACACTTTCCGCTGCCGGGCGTGCCGTGGTCCGGGAGAAGGCCTGAGGAGATCCTGTATTCCGTGTTCAGAGTCGGCGACTTCACCGTCAGCCGCTGGCGGGTTAGGTCCACGGTCAGCCGGACAGGGGCGGTCCGTATCCTGGCGGCGTCCATCAGCTGGTAACGGGAAGGATACAGCCCGAAAGCCGCGCCGACTTCCTCGGGGCTGTGTTCGTCCACGAACTTAACGGGGTCGGCGGCGGCCTCCGCGCGCAGGCGCAGGGTTTCCTCGTCCCCGGCGGCTGCCGGAGCGGGAACAATGGCGGCATCCCGCTCCCCGGCCCGCGCTCTCAGGTCGGAGGCGTGCACCGCCAGGTCGGCGAATTCAGGGGAGTATCTGCCGCCGGGCATCCCGCCCAGCGGTCCGTCCCGGTACACTTCAAAAGCGCCGGGGCCTATTTCAGCCGCATACGCGCCCGCGACCATTCCCGCCAGTATCGCCGCCATTAATAATTTTTTCATACTTTTTCTCCTGTCTGCAGGTATAAAGATATTCAAATTCATCATCCCCGCGAAGCGGTCCGGGAGAGCTTTATTCGGTTATCACTAAGCCGTATCCCGTACCTTCCGGCAAGTTTGCGGCCTTAAGTATCAGCCGGCTCCCGTTCCTTTTTATCTCTACGTTTATAGCACCGCCGGAATTGACCGGTTTGAGCTTCATGAGCGCTATAGAATCGTCGTAGTCGGAGCCTTTATAGCCGCGCCCCAGCAGGGTGCAGGTCGCGGCGAATTTGGTCGCGGGCCTCGCCAGATCGTAGTAGCCGGTTATGTTGATAAGCCCGCCGCCGCGCTTAAACCCGCCGGAGCTATCTGCGGTTATCAGGTCCACCGCGTAGCCGTTAGGATAGTCCTGCTGCACCAGCTCATACAGCTGCACGTCCTGCCCGCTCTCGAAAAGTCCGGCCAGCGCTTCATAGGCCTGCCCGGCCGGTTCCGCGGCGCTGACAGCCGCTTGTTCCGGCGCGGGGACGCTGAGGGCCGCGGTCGCGGCCGGCGCCTGCGCGGCAAGAGTTCTGAACGCCTCCCCGGCATACGCGCCGCCTGTAAGACCTAAGATAGCCGCTGTTAGTATCAACTTTTTCATTTGCGTTTCCTCCTGACCTTAAAGCTCCCGGATAATAATTCTTTCGCGCTTACCTGGGCGGGGCGCCCTGCACGCAGATCGTGGTGTTGCCCTTCCCGTTGGCGCGCACCAGGTCGAAGACGGTCGTGGCGTTAACTCTTGACAGGCGCACGCAGCCGTGGGAAGCGGGCTGGCCAAGCAGCGCTTCATTGGCGGCGCTGGTGGCGTGCACGGCTATGTTCCCGTTAAAGAATACGGAGTGGGGCATAGGGGCGTTGTTGTAGAGGCTGGAATAATGCATTTCCTCCATCGAATCGGGGGCGAAGCACTTGCCGCTGCCGCCTGTGCGGTGGCCCAAAACTCCGGAAGAGATAGGGAATTCGGCGTTAAGGGTCGGCGACTGAACTATCAGGCGCTGGCGGGAGAGGTCCACGGTCAGCCGGACCGCGGCGCTCTCTATCCTGCCCAGGTCCGTTATCCGGTAGCGGGGCGGGAACAGGCCGAAAGCCAGACTGACTTCTTCGGGGGTATGCTCGTCTATGAATTTATCGGGGTCGGCCGCGGCCTCCGCGCGCAGGCGCAGGGTTTTCGCGTTCTCGCCGGTTGCCGGAGCGGGAACAATGGGGGTATCCTGCTCCCCGGTCCGGGCTCTCAGATCGGAGGCGTGCACCGCCAGATCGGCGAATTCGGGGGAATATCTGCCGCCGGGCATCCCGCCCATCGGTCCGTCCCGGTATACTTCAAAAGCGCCCGGGCCCATTTCGGCCGCATACGCGCCCGCGGCCATTCCTAATATAAGAGTCGTCAGCATCAATTTTTTCATTAGTGTTTCCTCCGTATTGAAAACCTCATGCTATAAGTTTACTATCTCCGCGGAGAAGTTCCCTGAGGCCGAGGAACCAGGGCAGTCCGGTTTTTTGACCCAGGAGCGGGGGCTTAATTGTTTTGAGTTTAGTTAAGCTTACGGCTTAATCGATCGCGGCCTGCGGCCGGGGGGGGGGAGATACGGCTCACTGAAAACTGCCGCTGAAATACCGGCTGAGATCGGCCGGCTCCGCCGCGGCCTTGCCGCTCACGGCCACATCCCGGATAGCCGGCCCGGCGGACCTGCCGCCCGCCGCGGGCTCCGGGATCAAGTGTTCAAGAGCGGAAATCCTGGAAACATCTTCGCCGCGGCCGCCGCTCTGCGGGAAGGCCGCCAGGGTATAGCAGAAGCCGCCCGAGGGGGCCGACGCCGTGCCCGGGACCACATCGAAATCCGCATCGCCGCGCACCAGGACGCCTTCTATAAGCCCGGTCGCCGCGCTGAAAACCGGCGAGCCGGAGCTGCCGCCGAAAGTGTCGAGGTCGGTGACAAAATAATCAGCCGGGGAAGGGTCCCTGACCGCGGCGCCGGCGGCTATTTTAAGCGGCAGACCCAAAGGGTGGCCGATGGCCAGCAACTTATCCCCTTTTTTTGGGCGCCGGCTTCTGTTTATCTCCAGAGGCTTGCGGCCCGCCACTTTCCGGTCGAGCCGGATCAGCGCATAATCGGGGCCGAGGTATTCCGCAAAGGGGTCCGGCCGGGGCGGCACGGTATCGGACAGCGTGACCAGCACTTCTTTGCAGGAATAGACGTCTTTCGCCCCTATCCCCTCCGGAACGCTCGCGCCGAAGGTTTTTATCGCGAAGCCGAAGACGATCCTGGCACTATCGCACATGGCCTGATCGCGAACACAGTGGCCGGCGGTCAGCACCAGATCGTCGCCCACCAGGGAGCCGGAGCAAAAAGCGCCCATGGGCTGCTCCTGAAATCTTTCAGCAAGGCAAAGAGTGGGGTCGTCGGCCAGCTTCTTGGTATTAAAAGAGAAGGTCCCGGCGGCCGGCTTATACTGCATATCCTCCGATTTCCATAAGGAAACTACCGAGTCCGCGAGCCTGCGCGTTTCAGGGGAAGCGTCGAAAAGTTCCGCGCGGTCGTCTCTTCCGTAGATGCTTTTGCTTTCCGCGAAAGCCGGATGAGGCAGCAGCGGCGGGAGCATAGTCAGGGCGAGCAGTGCTTGCAGTATTCTTGTCATAGGGACCGTCTAAGCCTTCGCTTCGGTTTCCGGCCGGCTATTACTGAAAGCCGGCGCTGAAATATCGGCCGGGATCGGCCTGCTCCGCCCTTGCCGCGGGAACTTTTACGTTCCGGAAAGACAGGCCCGCCGGGTCCTTCACTCTGGAGAGCGCCGGTATAAAGGGAGCGAACGCGGAGACCTTTGTAGCGTCTTCGCCGCGGCCGCCGTTCTGGGGGTTGACGGCCATGGTCATGCAGCCTTCCGGAGCCATCTCGAAATCTTCTCCGCCGCGGATCAGGATGCCTTCGATAAGCCCGGTCGCGGCGTTGAAGACGGGCGAGCCGGAGTTGCCGCCGAAACTGTCCAGGTCGGAGACGAAATAGCCTTCCCGGGAAGCGTCCCTGACCGCCGCGCCGCCGGCGATCTTGAGCGGCAGGCCCACGGGGTAGCCGATGACCAGCACTCCGTCGCCTTGTTTAAGGTTTCCGTCCCTGTTGATCTCCAGAGGTTTGTGGCCGGTAACTTCCCGGTCAAGCCGGATAAGCGCGTAATCGGGGCCGTCCATGACCTTGGCCCGCGTTACGATCTGTTTGCAGGAATAGACATTATCGGCGCCTATCATGTCCGGGGCGCCCGCGCCGGGATCTTTGATCGCGAAGCCGAAGACGATCCTGAGGCCGTCGCACATCGCCTGATCGTTCACGCAATGGCCGGCGGTCATGACCAGGTCGCCTCCCACCAGGGCGCCGGAACACAACTCGTCGCCTCTCGGCTGCCCGCTGAACCTCTCACCGGGGCAGAGGTCGAGATCGTCGCTGAAGTTCGTGGTAGTAAGGGAAAAGCCGCCGGCGGCGCGGTTTCCCGTTACGTTCTCCGCCCGCCATAAGGAAACCACCGAGTCGGCGAGCGCCCGCTCCTTCGGGGAAGCGTCGAAGAGATCTCTGCGGTCGTCGCTTCCGTAAATGCTCCGGCCTCCGGCGAAAACCGCCGCGGGTAATAGCGGAGAGATCATCGCCAGGGCAAACAGCGCTTTTAGTGTTTTTTTCATAAGTTCTGTCCGGATCCCCTCTTTGATCCTGCCGGGGATCACTGAAAGCCGGCGCTAAAATACCGGCTGAGATCGGCCTGCTCCGCCGGGGTTTCTATGACTTTCACGTTCCGGAAAGACGGCTTTCCGGTCTTCTCTCCCTTCGCAAGTTCCGGTATTCTGCCCTCTATCGCGGAGGCCCTGGAAACGGCCTCGCCGCCGCCCCCGTTCTGGGCGTAAGTGGCCACGGCCGTGCAGCCGGCCGAAGTCCTGACGAAATCCTCGTCTCCGGCGACCAGGGTGCCTTCTATCAGGCCCGTCTCCGCATTGAAGACCGGCGAGCCGGAATTGCCGCCGAAAGTGTCGAGGTCGGTGACGAAATAACCTATAGGGGCGGCGTTCCTGACAACGCCTCCGCCGGCGATCTTGAGCGGCAGGCCTTTAGGGTGGCCGATGACCAGCAATTTATCGCCTTCCTTAATGTTCCTTTCCCGGTTTATCGCCAGGGGTTTGTGGCCGGAAACTTTCCGGTCAAGCCGGATAAGAGCGTAATCGAAATGGTCCGGCTGCTCGGTCTCGAAGGTGGAGATCACCTCTTTGCAGGAGTAAACCTCCCCGGGGTTTATTTCGACGGGGGCGCTTGCGCCGGGGCTTTTAAGCGCAAAGCCGAAGACGATCTTCATATTGTCGCAATCGGCCTGGTTCGTCGCGCAGTGGCCGGCGGTCATGATCATGTCCTCGCCCACCAGGGAGCCGGAACACAAGGCATGGCCTCTCGGCTGCTCGCGGAATTTCTCGTCGGGACAGAGGTTCATATCGTCGGCGAACCTCGCGGTGCGGAGGACGAAGGTCCCGGTGGCCAGGTTTTCCCGGACATCCGCCGAAGACCACAAAGAAACGACCGAGTCGGCGAGCCCGGCTATTTTCCCGGAAGCCGCGAAAAGATCTACGCGGTCGTCCCTGCCGTAGACGCCTTTGTCGTACGCGAAAACCGGGGCGGCCGGCAGCGGGGAGAGTATAGCCAGGGTTAGCAGCGCTTCGAACGTTATTTTCATATGTTCCTTGTTATTCCCGCGTCCCTGAGGACGCTTCTCGCTAGTGACCGCAAAACTTCATGATCTAAGTTTACACCGCGGACCGCTGAGTTTCACGGGCCCGGGGAACCAGGGCGGCCCGCTCATTTGACCCAGGAGCGGCGGCTTAGGAAAAACGCTTTTTGTTAAGCCTATGGCTTAACCGATATGGTATACTAGGGGCATGAATAACTCCAAGGCATTCGGCGGCGTTCTGTCAAAGATCAGGAAAGACCAGGGCTTTTCCAGCGCGCATCAATTCTTTAAAAGCATCGGCGGAAGTAAAAGCCTGGGGCTTTCTTTCATGAGCTATTGGGATATGGAGCGCGGCAAAAAATTGCCCAAGAGCTGGCGCCTCAAGGCGATCATGGCAGCCCTGGGCGTCGCGCAGTCCTCCCCCAGGGCCCAGGAGCTGGTCCGGGCCTATTTCAGGGCGCTCTCAGGCTCTGATGAGCTGCTTCAGACCCTTTCGGCGCCGGGCGCCGCCGGCGCGGGGCTCCCCGGCAGGGACCTGGCCGAGGAGGCTACCAATAAAGCGCTCGCGCAGCTCACCGTCAACCTGACGCTGGAGCAATGGAGGCTGCGCACCCGGGATATAGTGACGCACATCTGTCAGAACTTTTTGGCCGATACGGCAGGCTGGATCACGGTCGGGGAAATATCGGAAGTGACCAAGTTTAAGCCGGAGGAGATAAGGAAGGCGCTTAAAGCGCTGGCTGCCGGGGGGCTGGTGGATCTTTCCGGAGACAAGGCGCGCGGCAAATTAACGGGGAAAAAGATCCGGGTGCTGCCCATGACGCCGGCGACGGGAGCGATCAGGGCCGCGCTGCTCCGCAACTGGAACGCCTGGCTGGCGGATTCCAAACGGATCTCTATGAAGAGGCTGACCTTCCGTATGTCGAAGGCGAAACTGGAGGTCTTCCGCCAACAGCTGGAAAAAGCCATAAACCTGGCCGCCGTCTACGACAATCCCTCGGAGAACAGGCAGGACTCGGCTATCTACCTTGCCGACGCCAGCATATTCCAGATCCTTCCCAGAGACTGAGCTCCGGGAACATAAGGGCCGCTCTCCCGCGTTCCGCCGGGCGGCGGCCTAATTGATCAGGCGGTCGGGATAGCCGTGCCGTCCCCGGAATTCAGGCGGAGCGGTCGGCTCCGGCGGAGCGGGCCTTGCTCCGGGTCTGAAGAGAATTCAACATGCGGGCGGCCAGCGCCCGCGCGCCGCTGAATCCTAAAAAAGGCTCGTCCGAAAGGCAGTGATGGCCGTAAGACGGGAAGCCCAGTTCCACGAACGGTATTCCGTCGGCGAAACCCTCGGTAAGGGCGAAAGAATTCACAACGGCCAGGTGCGGCAGCTGATAGCGGGAAAGGGCGCCCATGGCGGCTTTAACGTCTTCGGTGGACGGGGAGAAGAGAACGGTCCCGTCCGCGGCCCCGGCGCCCAGGGGGCGCCTGGCGGAATCCAGAAAAACCATCGGCAGACTTACGCACAGCTCCGCGGCAAAAGAGGAGAAAGCCGAGTACAGGTACGGGTCGCCGGAGAACATTACCTTTTTGTGCAGCAGGGCGCGCAGCGCCGGCGCTATCGCCCTGGCCGCGGCGCGCTCCTCGTTCAAGACTTCGGCGGGCAGGCTTCCCGGCAGGCCCGCGGCGCGGCGTACGGCGGCCAGCCACGACGAGGTGCCTTTCAGCCCCAGCGGCAGCCCGGTTTCCAGGAGTTTGGCCTTATATTTCGCGGCCAGGGTCCGGGCCGCTTTTCTGCCGTAAGGCAGGGACACTATCAGGGCCGCTTCGGACACTCGCGCGAGTTCCGCGACGCTCCCGCCGGACGGCCAGATAGACACTGTTTCGAGACCCGAAGCTTTCAGCAGCCGGGTAAGCTCCTTTAAATTCGCCGTGTGGTCGCACTCGTTCCTGTCCAGCATATAGCCGACCAGCGCCACTTTGTTCTTCGCGCGTTTTCCCGGCCGCGCCGCGGGCAGGGCGCGGGCAAACGCCTCCAGCGTCAGATCGTACCCGTCCAGCCAGTCGGAATCCATGGACTTGGCCGGGATGGCCGATACCGGCGCGCCGGAGGAGACCGACCGCGCCATGCCCTCATAGTCCATCCCCGCCAGCCAGCAGTAAGGCAGGCCGGTCAGGAGCACAACGCGGAACTGCCCGGAGCCGGCCACGCTGTTCAGCATCGCGCCCAGTTTCTTCTCCGGGTTTTTGGGGGGATTTACCGGGGTCCACATCGTGCAGATGATGCGGTGCCGGCCGGTTTCCGATAAAAGCGTGGAGAAAAGATCATGGTTGCCGGCTATCAGGTCGGCTTTGACCATGACGCAGTTCGCCCCGTCCACCATGAGGCAGGCGTCGCTGACCGCGTTGAGGCCGAGGAACACGCCCAACAGGTAGGGCAGCCGGTAGGTTTTCTCAAACGCTTTTTGTGAGGAAATATCTTTCATTGAAATCCCATTCGCAAAGCTGCGCGAACCGGCGCAGGGTTTCCGCCGCTCCCTCGTAGCCGGGCTCGCAGACCGCTACGGAGAAAGCGCTTTTCCCGGCGGCGGCCAGCCGCGGGTCCAGGGGTATGTCGGAATAGACCAGGCGCAGGGCGCGGTCGCCGGACAGCGCTTTTAAAAGCGCGCCGGGGCTGTCGAAGAACGCCAGCCGGGGCTTTGTCCCGGTCCTGGCGGCAAGAGCGGCGGTCTCCGTTCTCGCGAGGGCCCTGGCGGCGGGGTCGGGCGCGTAGGCGAAAAGCCTTATGCCCAGGCCGGTTTCCGCCAGGAAGGAGACCAGCGGTACTCCCGAGACCGACCAGGAGCCTTCCAGCATGCCGAACTCTTTCGGCGAGGCCACGAACCCGGCGGCGAAGCGAGGCAGTCTCCGGGCCGCGGCCGCGCGGGCCGACGCCTCGGTTTTGGAAGGGCCGAATCCCTCCGGCGGAGCTTTCCTGCCCAGCGCGGCGAACAGCGCCCGCAGCCAGGCTTCCGTGGCCGCGAAGCCGTAAGGCGCGACGGGCGCCGCCCATTTTATGCCGAGCTTATCGAAAGCCCCGGTCAGCACCGGGTCCGCCGCCGACAGGACCTGCAGGCGCGCGGAGGCGATATCCCTGTAGAAATCGTTATCCCAGAGCGCCAGGGTCAGCCCCTTGGAAGCGAGCAGGGCCGAGAGCGGCTCCCGCGAGCTGCCGAAATTTATCAGATTCAGGTCCAGCGACGGCTTCACGCGCCTGTGCGCGGCCAGCCGGCGCGCCACGAACGCGGAGCGCGCCCTCACCTTCTCCGGAGTCTCGGAGTAAAAGCTGTTAAAGTTCTCCCGCAGCACTTCCACTCCCAGGTCGCGCGCCGCCTTATCGCTGAACGCCGTGACGTCGCTCGCCAGAATGAGAGGGGAGCAGCCGCTGTAAAATTCCACCAGTCCGCCGGCGCCAGTGCGCGCCGCCGCCGCCGCCAGCGTGGCGGCGATCTTTTTCTCGTCGCCTTTAACGGCGTCTTCGAAGACGAAATCGGTGTTCACTATCAGGCGGTCCTCCTTGGGCAGGAGCGGGCCGAGCGACGGGCAGGAATCGTTGGCGAGCCCGGCTATTTTCTGAAAAGTGCTCAGCGGCGTCTGGGAACAGCTGCTGAAGCGGCACTCGTTGTCGCCGTGCTCCACCATCACGGAGCCGGGCGGCACGCAGATCCCGGAGCTGTCGGAAAAAATAAAGCGCTGCCACTGGCCGAAACCGAGATAGGGCTCCAGCGGCCGGTCGCCTTCGGGCATGAGAGGGTGGGAGGAAGACTTCCCGAAAGAGTCCACGTTCCCGTAAAAATCCAGGCCGCCGCTGAAGGAGGAAATGAAATCGTCGAAGCGCAGGCCGGAGATCTCCCCGAGCGCGCGGTCGAACTCTTCGCGCGGACCGCGCGGGCCGGGCTCCTCGCCCGGCAGAAAGCAGTACGCCCAGTCGCCGACGCCGGACATGCCCGGCCTGGAATCCGACATGGGGGCGATGAAAAGCCTGAAAGTCTCGCCGCCGCCCTTCCAGGAGCAGACCACCTGGCCGCCGGAGATGCCGGTCATGCTGAACCCGGACTTCTCGAGCAGGGCGGAAGGAGCCATGGAGTTTTTCCGGCCGGCGGGGAGCGCGGCGGCCCTGCCGCCATTTTCGGCCGGCAGGAACGGCCTTTCGTTCATGAAAGCCTCGAACTCGGCCTCGCCCAGCATCCGCGGCGGCGAGGCGGGCTTCCCGGCGGAGGCGATCTCGTTCGCGAGGCGCGCCAAGCTCCTGGCCGCCTCGCTGCGGGGTTCCAGCGCGACCACCGGCTTGCGGGCTTTTTCCGCCCTGGTGACCGCGGGGTCCCGCGGGATCACCCCCAGCACGCGCGTGCCGGCGGCCAGCGCGAAAGCGCGGGCCAGCCTGACGGCGGCGAAATCCTTGGCGTTGACCGCCAGGCCCGCCAGGAACACGCCGTTCCGGGCGTAATTATTCACCATGGAGATCAGGTTATTGGCGGCGTAAAGGGAAAGGAGCTCCTCGGAAACAACCAGAACCGCCTTGCTCGCGAAGCCTCTGCGCAGCGGGGCGGCGAAGCCGCCGCAGACCACGTCCCCGAGAACGTCGAAGACCACCGTGTCGTAGCCCTCCTTCTCTATCAGGGAGGAGTCTTTGATAGCGTCGAGCATCGCGCCTATGCCGGCGCCCGCGCAGCCTACGCCGGCCTGGGGGCCGCCGGCCTCTATGCAGTCTATGCCTTTGATGGAGCGGTGGAGAGACCTGCGCAGGGCGGCTTCGCCCGCGGCGCCGCCCTGCTCGTTAAAGGGGCGGATGCGGCGGCCCATGAGGGCCAGCGTGGAATCCATCTTCGGGTCGCAGCCGACGTGCAGGACCTTGCGGCCCTTCGCGGCGAACAGCACGGAGATGTTCGCGGCGATGGTGCTCTTGCCGATGCCGCCTTTCCCGAAAAAAACTATGCTTTCCATTGCGTAATTATATAACAAATGAACCGCGGGGATTCGGGAGTCCGTCTGCCGGACACCGCCCTGTCAGCGGGCTTTCAGGGCCGATTTTGCCGCGGCCAGGCCGGGCCAGGAGGCCGGAGCTCTTTTTACGCAGAGGTTCAGGATATTGACCGCTTCGGGTTCCCGGCCGAGAACTTTAAGCATCTTATAGCATTCAAACGCCGCGTCGCAGGCCAGCATTTCCAGCGAAGGGATCCTGTTGGCCGGGTCCTGGTAAACGGCCTGAACGGCTTCCCGGCAGGCTTCCAGAGCCTGCGGTATCCGTCCGTCCTTCTGACGGAGGGAGCAGAGGCTCATCAGGGCTCCCGCGTTGAAAGGGTTTTTTTTCAGGGCGTTCAGGGAAAGCTCTTCAGCCGCCTTGAGATCGTTAGCGAAGATCTTTTCAACCGCCTGGTCTGACAAGTCCTTTGACAGCCTTGCGTTTTCCTTGGAGACGGGCGCCGCCTTGGCCGCTGCCGCGCCAGAATGCGGTACGGGCTCAGCGGCGTAGATGACGCCGTAGGCCGCGGCGACCGCCGCCGCCTTGTTCTTCAGCGAGGGCTCCTCCGCGAGGGCAAAAAAACCGTCCTCCGCCTGGCCTCCCATATCGCCCACGACCTGGGCCCTTTCGAACTTCAGCAGGGGATCTCCGGGCTTCAGCGCCAGGGCTTTCCGGCACAGGGCAAGTGCCCGGGGGTAATCCCCGGTCCGTCTTTCGGTTTCGGCCAGGTGCGCGAGGAAGAAGGGGAAGAACTTCTCGAGATGACTTATTTTTTCAGCCGACCAGAAATTATTTAAAAGCAGGCCTTTGAGCTGTTCCGGAGAGGCGCCCGCTATTTTCAGCAGTTCCGGCTGTTCTTTTTTAATGCGGACAAGTTCCGCCAGGCTGGCTTCGTTGAGGTCATCTCCCTCCAGCCAGGAGAACGCGTAGCCGAGCCGCTTAAGGGCGGTTTCGCGGGAAGTTTCCGGCCACAGTCCCCTGCCTCCGGACGTGAATTTATCGAAGCCTTTTATCCCGCAGCGGCCCGCTGCGCGGAAAATTTCCTCCCACACGGGCTTATTATAGGAGATGTTCCAGTGCATGCCGTCGGTAAATTCCCGGAATCCGGGAAGCCCGCCCGAAGAGACGCGCAGAAAAAAATTTTCCAGGTCGGCCGCGCAGGCGCCTTCAGCGGCCGCCGCGCGGCGTATCAGGTCATTGCGCTCCCGGCCGGCCCGGGACATCGCCGTATCATAGTTCAGCGCGTTCGAATAGTAGACGGCCGCTTCCTTGTTCCGGCCGAGCTGTTCGAGGGATTTGGCCGCGTAAAAATTAAAGAACGGTTCGCGCGGGTCCGCGGCCAGCGCGGCCTTGAACTGCTCAAGGGCGGCGGCGTGTTTTTTCGCGTAGAAAAGCCGGTAGCCCAGGGCGAAAGTCCTGTTTTCAAGGGGCGCGGGCTGGCGCGGCGGCATATCCTTGACGGCCGCCGGCAGAGTGCAGAATACAATGGGGACGCCGGCTTTCCTGGAAGAGGCCGCCATTTTAAAAAGCATAGCCTCCTGCATTTTCAGCGACGCTTTCTTCCTGGCCTCCCGGGCGGTATCGGTCATTGAAAAAAAGCGTTCAAGGAGGCGGAATTTGCGCCGGCGCAGCTCGCACTGAAAGCCGGGGCACGATTCCTCTTTAGTGTCATTGTTGCCGCTGAGCGCCACTATCAGGTCCGGGCTGTAGCCGAGTATCTCCTTCAGGACTTCGTAGATCCTGTAGCTTTCATAGCCGCCCATGCCGCAATTTATTATTTCGATCCCGGAATTATCCTCGGCGGCGCCGTTCCCAAATAATTTATCCAGAAGTTTTTTTCCGGCTGTTCTTTTGCCGGACAGCTCTTTTCCCGGTCCGAGCAGCGCGGCTACGGATTCCCCTATGATGAACACCCGCTTCGTCCCCGCCGGTTTGGGCATCAGGAAGCTGTCGGGCTGGGCGTCCGTCCTTTGGGGCGTAAATCTGCCTTTTTCCCCGGCCGCTTCCGCGAAGAACGGTTTTTTTGTTTCCTCGCAGTAATAATTCTGCAGCCGGGCGTCCGGCTCGGCGGCGTGAGCGCGGCCCGGACAAAAAGCCGGCGTCAAAAGCGCGGAAACTATTAAAAGAATATGCCTCATTCAGCCTGATGCTCCTCTCCCGAAGAAATCCCGTAGCGGCCGGTCTTAATATTACGGCTGATCCGTCTATTTCTTTATCTCGCCGCTCACCGTTTTTACGGCCGGGCTCTTGATGGAACTGCCGGAGTAGTCTATGTCGCCGCTCACGGTCTTGATCACGGCGGTTTCCGCCGCGGAGTCGGAGATGACCACGTCGCCGCTGATGCTCTGGGCCTGGAACGAGTTCAACTGGGATTCCCTTATCTCTACGTCGCCGCTCACGGTCTTCGCCGAGACTTCGGCGCCGTTCTTCAGCCTGGAGACCAGGATGTCCCCGTTCACGCCTTTAAAGACGGTGTCGCCGGAGGTGGAGAAATCGCTGATGACTATATCGCCGTTCACGCTCTCCACGTCAAGGCGGGCGAGCTTGCCGGGCAGATAGATCTTCGCGTTGCCGATAAGGCTTTTCTTGCCGCTTTTGGATTTGAGCTTCAGCTCGCCGTCCTGGAAGAACGCCTCGGTATCGCCTTCGACCCGCTCCAAGAGCTCGATCTCGGCCTTCGCGCCGGGGAGGTCGTGCCCGGTAACGGACAGGTCGCCGCTGAGCGTCTTCAGTTTGAAGAAGTCGTAGTCGTACTTCTCCACCGAGACCTCGATGCGGCGGGAAGTCAGGTTGAGGTCCCCCAGTCCGCTGAGGCCGCTCAAGCCGCTCAGGCCGCTTAGCCCGCCCAGCGCGCCGCTCACGGCCTCGCCGATGCCGGCGGCTTTCTCGCGGCGTTTGCGGGCCCAGAAGCCGCCTTCTCCTCCCATTACGTGTTTCGCGAACGGTATCCCTATAAAGATGGCCGCCAGCGCGATCAGCGTTATGGAGACTATGCCGAGGGCCATTATGCCGACCAGGCCCAGCCATAAGTATTTTAAAGCCGTTTTGGCCTCGCCGCCCATCGGACCCACCTGGTTGAGCAGGAACACCAGCCCTACTACCAGTATCGACAGCGCCACGAATTCGATCAGTTTCTTTATCATAACTTTCTCCTTGGTTTCTCCGTCCCTTCACTGTATATGACACGCAAGTCCGGAAATTGTTTCACTATTTTTTAAAAATCCACTTTCTTCCGTATCAGTTCCTTCGCGCGCAGCAGCTGGATCTTCACCGTGTTGATGGGGATGCCGAGGGCGTCGGCGATCTCCTGGTAGGATTTGTCTTCTATGTAATAGAGCTTTATCACTACCTTGTATTTGAGGGGGATCTCCTCTATCACTTCCATGATCCTGGCCAGGACCAGCTGCCGGTCGAACGCTTCGTCGGCGCCGCCGGCCTCTTCGGGGATGGCTTCCGCCACGCCGTCGTCCAACTGGGTCTCTCGCCCCTTCACCCTTTCGGACCAGTTCATGCTGAGGTTGTAGGCTATCCGGTAGAGCCAGGAGGAAACTTTGGAATCTCCCCGGAACTTCTCGATGTTCTCATAGGCCTTCACGAAGACCTCTTGCGTGATGTCGCGGGCCTCTTCCTCGAGCCTGACGTATCTGCTGACCACGTTGAAAATGAAGTCCTGGTGCTGGAGCACCAGCTCGCCGAAAAATTCCTTTTCGCCGGCGGCTATCCTTTTTATCAGGCCTTCTTCATTTTCCATATAAACTTAAGCGTTTCCGGGTTTAGCTAGACTACGGGCCGGGCATGGGGTTGCTCTGGAGCCGCTTTGGGGAGGGGGGCCCCGCTTCGGGGGGAACCGCGCTGGGCTATGCCCGTGCCGTATCAAGAGCG
>CAIQNV010000133.1 GCA_903873295.1 uncultured Elusimicrobia bacterium | reverse complement strand
GGGATAATCAGGCTGGGGCCCCCCCCTTCCGCAAAGGGTGCGCGAGGCCACACCCCTGCCACCCCTCCGAAATAAAATTCCGGCCAGCGGGGATATAAAAAGATTTGATGAAAATTGTTTTTGTGCATAACGGGTATGAGAGTCTTGGGATAGAGTATCTATCGGCATCTCTCAAAGCGGCGGGGCATGAGACCGGCCTTGTGATCGACCCCTGCCTTTTCGACGAGGCCGGGTTCTGGCGCTCTGCCTTCCTGGCCCGCCGCTTCAGCTATAGAGAGGAGGTACTGCGCAAGGTCGAAGCCCTGAAGCCGGACCTGGCGGGCTTCTCAGTTTTTGCCGATACTTATTCCTGGGCGCTGGACCTGGCGCGCGAAATAAAAAAGCGGACCGGAACGAAAATAGTGTTCGGCGGCATACATCCTTCCAGCGTTCCAGACGCCGTGATAGCGGAGGACTGCGTGGATTTCATCTGCCTCGGAGAGGGAGATTCGGCCCTGCCGGCGCTGGCGGCCTTCATCGTAGGCGGCGGGCCGCTGCCGGCCGGAGTCTGGGCAAAACAGGGCGGCGCGGTTATAAAAGGGCCGCCGCCGTCGCCGCCGCCGGACCTCGACGCCCTGCCCTTTCCCGATAAAAAACTTTTTTCCGGCGCGGCTCCCGTCTTTTCCGTGGGCTATCTGATCTCCTCCTCGCGCGGCTGTCCGCACAGCTGCGCCTACTGCTGCAACAGCGTCTACAGGGAGCTTTACCGCCGGTCGGGCGTGCCCTGCCTGCGGCGGCGCGGCCCCGAGAACGTGCTACTTGAGCTTGAAGGGGCGCTAAAGACCGGAGGGCCGGGCTTCGTGCATTTTACCGACGAGGTGTTCAACTCCGATCCCGCCTGGCTGAAAAAATTCCTGCCGCTCTATAAAGCGCGCGTCGGAGTACCTTTCTCCTGTTTCGCCTTCCCGGACGGCCGCTTGGCCGGCGAAGCGGCGGCCCTGGCGGCGGCCGGCTGCTTCAAGGTGCAACTGGGCGTACAGCGCTTTGACGAAGCCCGCCGCGCTGACCTGCTAGGCAGGCGGGCCGCCAACGCCGACATCGCCGCGGCAATCAAGGCGCTTAAGGACGCCGGGATCTACGTCACCTGCGACAATATCCTGGACCTGCCTGACGAAAGCGAGGCCGAACTGGCGGCGCTGGCGGCTTTTTACGCCGCGAACACCCCCGACCACAACGAGGTTTTTTTTCTGCGCCTTTATCCGGGCACGCCGCTCGCGGCGCGCTGCCCCGGGCGGGAGGCCGCGCCGGGGGGGCTGATGCGCCCCGCCGGCTATTCACCCCTCGCTCCGGCCAGGCAGCGGGCCTTCTTTACCTTGCTTACGCTGCTGCCGCGCCTGCCCGCTTTCACCAGGCGCTTTTTCGCCGCGCGGCCATGGCTTTTCTCTTTTGCCGGCGGACCGGGCCTGCGTGTTATCTCCAGGATCTTCAGCCGCGCGCGCCGCGACTTTCACACAGGGCGTTTCCTGCGCCTGTACGCCCATTTCATCTTTGCTAAACTGAGGGGTAATGGCTGAAACAGTACTGGTCACGGGAGCCACCGGCTTCATAGGTCTGGCCCTCACGAAGCGCCTGTCGGCCGCGGGCCTGCGGGTGCGCTGCCTGGCGCGGCCCGGCTCCGACGTTTCGCGCCTGGCTCTGCCCGGCGTTGAAATTATCCGGGGAGATCTGCTGGACAGCGCCTCTCTTGAAGCCGCCGTGCGCGGCGTAAGCAGGGTCTGGCACCTGGCCGCGCTGGTAAGGCCGGAGGGCGGCCTGGTTTCAAGAAAGAAACTGAAGGAGGCTTTCAGCGCGGTGAACGCCCGCGCCACCGGCGGGCTGGCACTGGCGGCGGCGCGGGCCGGCGTAAAGCGCTTCATCTATTTCAGCTCGATCTCCGCGCTGGGCCCCGGAGAGGACCTGACCGACGGAGCCGCACCGCGCCCGCTGACTTATTACGGGAAGTCCAAACAGGCCGGAGAAACCGCACTTAAAGAAGCGGCGCGGGGCACGGGGCTTGAGCACATAATTCTGCGCCCTGCGATGATTTACGGCGCCGGCGCCCCGGGCTGGGCCCCGCTGTTCCGCTCGGTGCGGCGCGGCGCGGTCGTAGTGCCGGGGAAAGGAGAGAACAGGATTTCGGTGTGCTTTCTGGAAAACCTGCTGGACGCCGCGCTGCTCGCCGCGGAGAGGGCCGAAAGCGGGGCCGCCCTGAACATAAGCGAAGGTTCGCTGAGCGTGCGGGAGCTCCTTTTCCTTATCGGTTCGCTGCTCGGGAAAGAACCGGTATTGCTCGGCCTCCCGGCGAGCTTATTAGAAGCTGTTTCAGTTCCGCTGGACTGCCTGCTGCGCCTGGCTGGCCTTTATCTGCCGGGCTTCATGGGCGCGGACAGCGCCCGCCTGCGCGAAGCCTGCGCGAGCTGGTCGCACGACGCCGCCGGTCTTAAAGCCCTGGGCTGGCGCCCGGCTGTCCCGATGAAAAAAGGCCTGGCGGCGGCGCTGGAGGTAAAGCCGTGATAAAGCTTGAGCCGTGCTCCCCGCTTGATCCGCCGCAGGAGCCGGGAGCGGCGTATTCCTGCATTTCCGCCTGGAGCGGCTTGTGCCGGGAAATTTACCACTATGAACTGCGGTACTTTTTAATTAGAAGGGATTCCTCGGCTATAGGCGGTTTCTGCTGCGCAGTGGTGCGCTCAGCCCTTTTCGGGACCCGGCTCATCTCCATGCCGTTCTCGGACGAAGCGGGCTTGTGGCTCAGCCCCGGAACTGCCCTTCGGCCGGAAGAGCCGGCCGCCCTCAGGGACTCGCTGGTTTCATGTCTTGATTCGCTGGCCGCGGAAACCGGGGCCGATTATGCGGAACTGCGCGGCGCCGACGCGCTCTTTCCGGAAGGGCCGCCGGACGGCCGTTTTCTTGCTAAAGCGCCTTATCTGCGACTGGTCCTGGATACCGCCCTCCCTTATGAAACTCTGCGCGGGAAGTTCCATATTAACCTCATAAAAAATCTGCGCAAAGCCGACAAGTTCGTCACCGTCAGGGAGACTCGCGAGCCGGCGGAATTCACCCCGGTTTATAACATCTACCTGCAACAGATGCGGTCTTTCGGCTCGCCGCCGCTGCCGGCCGAGCATTTCAGGCATTTAATGAGGGCGGGACTGGGGCGGCTTTTCATAGCCTCCGTAGACGGCAAGCCCGCCGCTCTGCTTTTCGCCCTTGAATTTGACGGGACTTTTTTCGCCGACGTTAACGCCGGCCTGCCGGAATTCGAGACTTTTTTTCCGAAGATAAAGCTTTTTGACGAGACCATACGCCTGGCCTGCCGCGAAGGCCTGCGCCGCTACGACTTCATGCGCACCCGCCCCGGCTCCGGGGTCTATGAGCACAAAAAGAAATGGGCCGGGAAAGAAATTCCGATACGCTATTATTTCCGGGTTTACAAAGAGGGGAAGGACCCCGGGTTGGACCCGGCGCAGGGGCGCTTCGCCCTGCCCAGCCTGCTTCTCAGATTCGCGCCGCTGTCCCTGCTTAAAGCGGCCGGCCCCCTGCTGCGCCGCCACGCCGGTAAATAAGCCGCGGGCGCCCCTCCGGGCCCGTCCGACAAAAATTTTATATCATATTGAGGTCTTCTGATAACGGTGCAGACCGGCATTTCAGGAACAGGGGCAGGGGGCGGCTAATGAAAAAATATATCAGCGGATCCGAAGGCGCGCGCAGGCTGCTCCGCAAGGCGCTGGCCCGCCAGACAAGACTTGAAATACAGAACGATGAACTGCTCGGTGAGCGGGAGGAGCTGGCCGCCGCGCGGACGCGCTATTTCGCGCTTTATGACAGGGCCCCGCTGGCCTATTGCACCGTGAGCAAAAAGGGACTGCTCCTGGAAGCCAATCTTACCTTCTCGGCCCGGCTGGGCCTGGCCCGGAGCGCGCCGGTAAAACAGCCGCTCTCCCGGTTCATCATCAAAGAAGACCGGAGCATCTATCATCTGCACCAAAAAAACCTCTTTAAAACCGGCAGACCGCAGATGTGCGAATTAAGGCTGGCGAGAAAAGACGGAACGCAATTCTGGGCGCGGATGGACACAACCATCGCGCGAGAGGCCGGCTGCGCGCCCGTGTGCCGCGCGGTGCTGAGCGACATTACCGGGCGCAAGCGGGCGGACGAGGCCATGGCGTCCTCCCTGTCCCTGCTTAACGCCGCTCTTGAGTCGACCGTCAGCGGCATTCTTGTGGTGGACCTGGACGGGCGCGTAAAGCTCTGGAACAATAAATTCATCACGATGTGGCGCATTCCCAAGAAGCTTCGCTCCGCCCGGCAGCTTGATGAGGCCTTGCTGAACGCGGTTCTCCCGCAGCTGGCGCGCCCGGAGGAGTTCCTCGCCAAAGTCAAAGAGCTGTATGCCCACCCGGACAGGTCAGGCACGGATCAATTGGAGTTCGCGGACGGCCGCACTTTCCTCCGGTATTCCCAGCCCCAGGTAGTCGGGTCGGCCGTCGTGGGCCGCGTGTGGTCCTTTCATGACATCACCGGCCAGAAGCTTACGGAGGAGGCGCTGCGGGACAGCGAGGAATGTTTCAGGAAATTGTTCATGGAAGCGCCCCTGGGTATCGCCCTGATCGATTCCCTGACGGGGAATATCCATGAAGTTAACCCCATGTTCGCCAAAATAGTAGGCAGACCGATACATGAGATCGTACAGACCAGCTGGATGAGCCTCGCGCACCCGGACGATTCCCGGACGGGGCCCGACAACATGGAGCTGCTGACTGCCGGGAAGATAAACGGATTTCAGATGGAGAAGCGCTACCTCCATCCCGACGGGGCCGCCGTCTGGCTCCGGATGACGGTCGTTAAGGCGCAGGCCGAGGACAAGGCGCATCCGCGCCACCTGTGCATGATAGAGGATATCACCGCGCACAAGCAGGCGGAGCTGACGATAAAAGAGGCCGCGGAAGCGAAATTTAAATTCGCCTCCATGGTTTCCCACGAGCTGAGAAGCCCGCTGACAGCCATTACGCTGGGCGTCAGTTTGATCCTGGAGGAAGAGGCCGACTTAAGCGCCGAGCATAAGAACCTGCTCGGGCTCGTGCGCGACAATACCGACCGGCTTGGCCGCCTGATCAACGACGTCCTGGATTTCCAGAAAATGGCGACAGGCAGAATGCCCTTCAATATCCGCGAAAACGATATCGGCGGCCTGGTCCGCACCACGACCCGGCTAATGGGCCTGATGGCGAAAAAGAAAGGGCTGGAGTTAACGGTAAACATGCCGGCCGGCCTGCCAAAAGCCGGGTTCGACCAGGATAAGATAGTGCAGGTGCTTACTAACCTTCTGAGCAACGCGATAGCGCATACTGAAAAAGGAATTATAACCGTTCACGTCTTCCCTGAACGCGACACGCTGCATGTCGCGGTCCGGGATACGGGCCACGGCATTCAGGCCGAAGACCTGCCTAAACTTTTCCAGCCTTTCGAGCAGTTGGGGAGCGAGAGCGAGCGAAAAATAGGCGGCACCGGGCTCGGGCTGGCGATCTCCAAAGAAATAATACAGGCCCATGGCGGGCAGATCTGGGCGGAGTCGGAAGCGGGAAAAGGATCGGCCTTCCATTTTACGCTGCCCGTACCTGGGCAGCCGCGGTGAATTTGTATAATAACCCGATGATAAGATCTATCGCCGCTATTTTATTTTTCTCTTCCGCCGCCTTTTGCGCGGCGGAACAGCCGTTCGTCCTTGATCCCCTCCGCCTGAATTCCATATCCGCCGCCGCTCTTCCCGCGGCCGGCGGAGGAATGACCCCTCCTCCGGCGGGCGAACCGTATTTTTACCCCGGCGCGGAGCTGACACCGCCGATACAGCCGGCTCAGGGAGCGGGGGGTTTCCGCGGCCCGGAGGACAGATACAACGCGCTGGTCTGGAACCCGGACGACCGGGGCGATTGGTACGAGTGGTGGTACTACAAAGTCGTGCTGCCGGGGACCAATGACTCCTTCTATTTTTGCTACGGCGTGGTAAACCCGTGGGACACAACCCAGACCAACGCCGTGTCGCGGGCCTATGTCAGCGCCGGCAGCTTCGGCGACCATTCGACTTTCGACCGGACGTTCAAGGTAGCGGACTTCTCCGCGAGCTCGAATTCCACCTATGTCAGGATAGGCGACAATGTCGCGACCGACAGGAAACTTAAAGGCCGCCTCCCGGCGCCGGACGGCGGCGGGATCTCCTGGGACCTGACCCTGAAAAAGGACTGGGGAGCCAACCTTATGGGCTGGGCGATGTCCCAGGACTGGGTCTCCAATATTTTCTGGTATCCCGCCCAGGCCGGGGCCCGGATGAGCGGAACGATAAACTACCGGGGCAGGATCATTACCTTGAACGGCGCGCCCGCCTACCAGGACCGCAACTGGGGCAGGAGCTTCCCTAAATGGTGGGCCTGGCTGGTGTCCAATAATTTTAGAAATTCGCCCGGCACGATACTGGCGGCGGGCGGAGGACAGCCGCGCGTCTTCCCCGGCATCGGTTTCATGAAAACAGTCACGATAGGCCTCCGCCATAAGGGGCGCGAATATCTTTTCCGGCCGACCAGCGGGGATCCCGTAAAGATCGACGTTAATTTCGGCAAGTGGGAAGTTTCGGCGAGCAATAAATGGCAGGAGCGGATAGAGATCTCGGCGCACGCTCCCCGGGAGAAGTTTCTTCTGCTTCAGTTCATGACGCCGCAGGGGAAAATGTATAACGATTATGAAGCGCTGACGGGCCGCATCAACGTGAAGCTGTATGAGGGCGCGAAGCTTATCGCGGAGCTGGAGACCGACGATGGAGGAATAGAATTCGGCTCCTTCGATTCTTACGGCTCCGATTCTGCCCTTAATTCGGACGCATATAATTTTGAGGCCTTGTTTTCAGGGAGCAATCACCTGCAGTAGCTCTCGCGCAGGGGACCATATTCGCCGGGAATTCTCTTTTCTGGCGGCGGTTCGGCCGCAAAGAGGCGCCGCGCGGTCAGCGGCGCGTCAGCGCGCGCAGGTCGGCGATGAAACCTTCCGGGTCTTCCGGGCCCAGCACGAAAACAGTTCGATCCGCACGCAACAGCACCAGATCCTTAAATCTGCCGGAGTACAGCCGGAATTTCCCCAGCTTCGAATTCCAGAACCAGCCGTAGTGCCCGTAAAATCCGCTGGCGCCCATTGTGCGCAGCGTTCCCTTTATTTCCCCGTCTTCCAGCCTGCGCACCTCCGTAACCGGGCTTAAAGGGATTTTCACGGGGCGCAGAGCGCGGTCGACAACAAGCTCGATGTCGTTCAAAGCGAAGCCGCGCGGCGCCAGGCAGCGCGTGAAATACGCTATAGCGGCGACTAAAAGCGCGACGCCGGCTATCGCAAAGGGCCGGGGCGCCTCGCCGGGACGGTTGCGGCTCAGGTACCAGTGCACGGACATCGCCGCCGGAGGGAGCGCCAGCACCAGCCAGACCGCGCGCGTAGTAAGCTTCAGCGTCCGGTCCATTTCCACTTTATAGTATTTCTGCATAGATCTTCGGAGTACGGCGGTTTAGTCCCGATTCCCCGGGTTAAAACTTGACCGCCATGAACACGTTCGCCCCCATGGAGGTAAACAATACGGTTTGGTCATTAGCCATTACTATGGCGTCCCCGTCGCCGGTCGCGACCAGGCCATAGCTGAACCGCCTGCCCTCATAACCGGTTTTAATCTTCAGGTTCACTTTGACCGAATAGGACGGCTTAAGGCCGATATTTGTCTGGAGCAGCGGAAGACCCAGACCTGCGCTCAGGGAGGAATTTAAATAGACGCGGCCCCAGGAAACAGGCGCCAGGAGACCCGCCGACAGGCTCGGGTTGACGGCGTGAAAGCGCTTCAGCGGGATAAGATCAGGGAACGTCCGGCGATAGGCGGGCGGGACAAGGGGTTTATCGGAGGAAATTGAGCGGTCGGAAAGGCTGGCGATGGCGAACAGAAGATATTTGGAACGCTTTTCCGGCGTCAGGGCGGCGTTGAACGCGGACAGGTCCGCGCTGCCCCCGATCTTGTAATACAGATTGCCGGTATAGGTCCGGGTTTTCAGGCCCGGATAAAGGCCCTCAGGCAGGCCGGGCGCGGCGTCCACATAATATCCTTTGTAAGCCTGGTAATATAGGTCCCCGCCGAAGCGGGCGGTGTAATAAAACAACTGAAGGTCCCTGCAGGTCGAGGAAACTTGGTAACGCTTATCCTGGCTCCCGGCGCCGGAACCGTACGATGCGCCGAGATCTTTATATTGTACGCCTACCCTGATCATAACGGGATTATTCGGGATAAAATCGAGGGTCTTCGGGCTGTTATTATCCAGGAAGGAAAACGCCAGTTGGGTGCCCTCGCCCTGGACCGAGACCCTGACGCCGGCGCCGGAGCTGTCGGCCGCCCGGCAAACGGAACCAGCGCTGAAGATCAGGGCGGACAAGAAGACTAAAGCGGGTGTCTTCATATAGACCCGCGCGCCTTCTTGTGGCGGAGCATGTTAACGAACAAGCCGGCCAGCTTGCGGGCCGTAGCCCAGGGGTCGGTGCGGCCGATAAGACGCAGCAGATTGCGCGGGTTCCTGAACGCCTCGCCCAGCTTAACCTTAAAGAACAGCAGCGGGAAATTCACGTCCGCCAGCTCTTTGGAAACATAGGCCCGCTCGCCGAAGGAAAAGCTGGACGGCAGGAAGTCCTCGCCTATCTCCCCCTCCGCCACGAGCTTTTCAAAAGCGGCCGTCCCGGGGATGGGCTGAAAAAAAAGCAGCTCGGTATAATCGAAGCCTCCGCGCTTTATAAGGGCCAGCGTCTCGGCCAGGTCGGCCCGGGTTTCACCCGGGTAGCCGACAATAAAGAAACCCCTCAGCCTGAGGCCGGCCGCTCTGATATCCCTGATTATAGGGGCCATTTCGGCCGGCGCGAGGCCTTTGTCCATCAGCTCCAGCACTTTTGCCGAACCGCTTTCAGGCGCCACCACCAGATGCTCCCACCCGGCTTTTTTCATCAGCCGCCACAGATCCGCGTCGCCGCGCTGCATGCGTATGCCGTTGGGGGTGCCGAAGCGCAGCCCCGGGATGTCGAGGCGCAGGGCCGCCTCGCAGAAAGCGCGGGCGTGCTCCGGCTCATTGGTAAAATTATCGTCTATGATATTGAACCACTGTATGCCGAACTCCGCGTGCAGCGCCTCTATCCAGCGCATGGAGTAGGCCGTGCTGAACCGCCTGACGCGCCTGCCGTTCATCGCGGCCACTCCGCAGAAAGCGCAGGTTCCCGGGCAGCCGCGCGTGGTCTGGATGGGCGCGCTCGGGCGGCTGTCGGAGAAAAGCCGGTAGCCGCGGCGCAGGTATTCCTCCAGGCGTATAAAGCGGTAATCGGGCAGGGCCAGCGAATCCAGGTTTTCCACTACGGCGGCCGGGGCTTCGACCACCTTCCCGCCTTCCCTGCGGGCGAGGCCGGGCACGCTTGTCCAGTCCGGGGAAAGCGCGCTTAATTCTTTTACGAGATCGCCGAAGGCGAAGTCCGCCTCGCCTTTAAGCACAAAATCTATCTCCGGGTGTTTAAGAACTCCGCGGGCCCAGGCGCTGGGATGAGGGCCGCCGGCGACTACTGCCGCCTCAGGGGCGGCAGCCTTCGCGGCGCGCGCTGCCCCGAGGGCCTGGCGGAAATTCATGCCGTAGGAAGTGACGCCTATAATATCCGGCTTGAATTCCGCTATTTTCCGGCCGAGTTCCTCCGGGCCGCTTTGGTCCAGGGCCAGGTCGAAAAGCCTGAACTCGCAAAGCTCCGGCGGAGTGTTTGAAACTATAGAGGCATAAGGCAGCGGCAGGGCATAGGCGGGCTCAAGCCCGCGCGGCCAGATAAGAGCTACTCGCTTTTTCATCAGCAGGCCCCGCAATCCAGGCCCGGCCCGGCGCCCGCGGTGAAATAGCCGCTGCGCTCAAGAATAGCGGCCAGCCCGCCGTCCCTGACATTGCCCAGGGAAACTTTTGAGACGTAACAGCTGCGCACCCCGCCGTCGGCTCCCACGTAGACGCTTATCCTTTTCTGCGCGGTGCACTGCACTCCGCCAGCGAGATAATCGTAAAGCGGGCTTTCGGAATAGACGAAGCCGGGATCGGCGTATTTTTCGAAGAAGAGGCGCTTGTGCTCCGCCGAAAGCAGATCGCGGCGCCTGTTTCCGAGCTTGCCGGTGTAAATGGGGAAAAGGGCGCGCACGGCCGAAGCTCCCGACGAGCGGGCCAGGCTTATAAGCGAATCCAGCCGGCCTTCGGCCACCGCCATGTCGGTGAGATAGGTGGAGACCACGCAGGGAATATCCAGCGACGCGCAGACTTCGACAGCTTTCACCGCGGCCTCAAAACAACCAGGGGAGCTGCGCAGGCGGTCATGCCGGCGGGCGTCCGAAGAATCAAGGCTGACATTGATATTGGAAACGCCCGCGCCTTTGAGCCCGCGGGCCATTTTCTCGTCCAGCAGCAGGCCGTTGGTATCGATCGAAACGCTGAGGCCGGACGAGGAGGCATAAGCCGTAAGCTCAAGAATATCCTGACGCAGCAGCGGCTCGCCGCCGGTAAAGCCGACCTTCGGCGAGCCGATAGCGCGCGCCTCCTCCAGAATTTTTTTTATCTCGCCGGTCGCCAGCTCGGCTCCGTTATCGGACAGCCCGCTGGCCGAACAGTGCGCGCAGTCGCACTGGCAGCGGCAGGTAACGGCTATCATCACCGTCAGAGGGACCTTCCTGCCCTGCAGATAGCGCCTGAAGGCGAAGACGGCGAGGCGCGGCAGCAGTTTAAGCCCGGCGCGCCGGGCGAAGATCCTGTAGAGCAGGAAGAGCCTTCTAATATGTCCAGCTGTTCTCATTTTCTTTGCGCCCGGCCAGCTTCCCTCCCAGGCTTTTTAACCTGTGGCTGAAGATCAGCGCCACGCCCCAGAGCACCCGCTTTATCTCGCCTGGCAGCGCCAGCGTTTTCAGCCGCTTGAAGATATACCGGGGGCGCAGGTAAAAGCCGCGCGTATATTCTTCCATCAGGGCCAGCAGCCTGGCCGCCGGCACGGAGCTCAGTTCCACCATGGGCTCACGCTCCGAATAAACCGTTATATAGTCAGCGCCGTAAACCTTGTCCAGGTCCAGCTTTCCCTCGGCGGCCAGATTGTCGAAGAGTTCCCCGCCGGGGCTGGGGATATAGACCGAGAACATCACATAATCCGGGTCCAGCTCCAGGGCGAGAGCGTTGGTCTGCGCCGCGGTCTCCAAAGTTTCACCCGGCGTGCCCAGTATAAAGGCCGCGTTGACGCGCATCCTGTATTTTTTAGCCAGCGCCACGGTGCGCCGCACCGCTTCAACAGTTATACCTTTCTTCATCCGGTCCAGCATCTCCTGCGAGCCGGACTCCACGCCGAGCAAAACCCTCCGGCAGCCCGCGGCGGCCATAGCGGCGAACAATTCTTCGGATGCGGTGTTCGCGCGCACATTGCAGTTCCAGGAAATTTTCAGGCCTTGTTCCACTATCAGCCGGCAGAGCTCCTTCACATGGGCGGGATCGCAGGTGAAAGAGGGATCTTCGAACTGAAATTCCCTTACGCCGTTCTCGCCGTAAAGTGTTTTCATCTCCGCCACAACGTCAGCGGGGCCGCGCTTGCGGAGGCGGCCGCCGTAGCCGTAATGGTGGCTGCAGAAAGTGCACTTATACGGGCAGCCGCGCATCGTAAGCACGGAAGCCGCCGGCGCGGTACTGACGGCGCGGGTTATCCCGAGGTAATATTTAGAAAGGTCCACCAGTTGGTAAGCCGGCAGGGGGAGAGCGTCAAGGTCTTCGATAAGCGGCCGAACGGCCGTGGCAAAGGCCTTGCCGTCCTTCAGGTAAGCAAGGCCGGCCACGGAAGATACCGCCTCTTTCTTCGCCAGCTTATCGGCCAGCTCCAGCATGGTCATTTCGCCTTCTCCGACCACGACGAAATCGAAGTCCCCGCTTTTAAGGGAGGCGGCCGGCAGGTAGCTGGCATGTATGCCGCCCGCAACGGTCTTAAGGCCGGGGAAATTATTTTTAAGCAGCCGCGCCCCGGCGGCGGCCATGTCGAAGCTTGCGGTATAAGCCGCGAAGCCGGCCAGCTCCGGGCCGAACGCCCGCGCGCGGGCGAGGAATTCCTCTTCGGACAGGCCCTCGGCGTAAAGATCTATTATCCTCACCTCGTGCCCGCCGCGCAGCAGCACCGAAGCCATATACATCAGGTTCAGCGGCGGCATGCACCCGCGCGCGCGTACCTGGTACACGTCCATATTGCGCAGCGCCGGAGAGACAAGCAGTACTTTCATTTCAATACCATCTTACGAAATATAGCAGCGCCTTAAAGGAATCGGCCAAGCCGCGCGGCGAAACGAGACGGCGCAGCAGCGGCGCCGGCCTCAGGTAGTATTTCAGGTAGGCCCGCTTATAAAATTTCACCAGCTCTTCGCGAGAGGCGCCGGGAACTTTTATGAGCGGTTCGGAATTGTCATGGCTGTCCAGCAGTTCCTCATCTGTAACTTCAAGCAGGCCTTTTTCTTTGGCTTCCTTATAAAGTTCCGTGTCGAAGAAAGGGTGGGCGAAGGCGAAGAAGACATGGTCGGTGTTTATTTCAAGTATCCGCGCCAGCGAGGCCTCCATCGACGGCAAGGTCTCGCCGGGATAGCCGAAGATATAGTAACCGCGGGTCTCTATCCCGGCGGCCCGGGCATAGGCCACGGCGTCTTTAGCCCTGGCAAGCTCGAAGCCTTTAAGCATAAGGCCGCAGGCGCCGTCGCTGGAGCCGTCAATGCCGAAAGCTATTGAAAAACAGCCGGCCCCGCGCATAACGGCCAGCAATTCCGGATCGGCCAGGTCCACCCTGGTCATGCAGGACCAGGTAAGGTCCAGCCCGCTTTCTTTTATCAGGGCGCTAAGCTTCATTATCCTTTCGCGGTCGGCGGTGAAGGTGTCGTCCTGAAAACTGAGCTCTTTTACTCCGTGATTTTCAACCAGCTCCTTTATTTCCGCCATGACCCGGGCCGGGCTTTGCGCCCGGTAAACGGAGCCGAAAACGCTTTTTGAGCAGAAACCGCAGGAGAAAGGGCAGCCGCGGGAGGTGACCATGCTGGTCACCGGCAGGCGCCGGTATCCGAAGAGAGCCGGGCGGTAAACCGACAGGTCCAGCAGGTCGCGGGCGGGGAACGGGAGCAGGTCCATGTCCAGCGGCTCCGGTCTTGTCGCTGGCCCGCCGGGTTCGAGCATAAGGCCCGGCAGCCCCTGAAGCGGCGCGCCGCCGGCCAGCCTTTTTACCAGTTCGCAGAAAGTTTTTTCCCCCTCCCCTAGCACCACGGCGTCAAAACCTTTTTCCAGGCATTGCCCGGGGCGGGCGGTGGCGTGGTGGCCCCCGGCCGCGACAAAGCAGCCGGGGCAGATCTTCTTTATGGCGGCGGCGGCTGAAACGGAGGCAGTAAAAGTGCCCGTATAAACGCTTATCCCCGCCGCGTCAGGAGCAAAGGCGGACACCTCGCGCGCGAAGTTTTCGGACGTCATTTTCGCGCCGGGCCAGTCTATGACTTTTATCGTTGTTCCGGGAATCTCCCGCCGTAAATAAGCGGCTATGCTGAGCAGCCCGAGGGGCGGCAGGCAAAGTCCGGCCCGGGCCAGAGGGTTCTCCGGAGAAAAGGAGTGCGGCGGGTTTACAAGCAGGACTTTCATTTGAAAATGTGCAGCGCGCCCCAGGCCAGGCTCTTAAACTCGGCCAGGGAGCGGACGGCGGCCAGGCGCCGCAGGGCGTAGCCGGGCCGGGAATAGAATTTTTTATTGAACTGCCGCATCAGCTCCGTCAGCTCGGCGGCCTTAAGGCCGCACACCTCCACCACTTCTTTGGGGTCGGAATAGGTGGAAAGGTAATGCCCCCCACGGTAGGTAACGGGGTCTATCTTACCCTCTTTCACAGCCTGGTCGAAGATCCTTGAACCTACCACCGGCATGAGCACTGAGAACATGGCGTAGTCGGGGTCCAGCTCCAGCGCGAAAGCCAGGCTCTCCAGCGCTGTTTCGCGGGTCTCGCCGGGCAGGCCCAGGACGAAAGAGCAGTTTATGCGCAGGCCGTGCTTTTTAGCCAGCTTCACGGTCTCGCGCACCTGGTCAAGGCGTATGTCTTTATTGGCGCCCAGCTCGCCCAGCATCTTCTGAGAGCCGGTCTCCACGCCCAGGAAGACCCGGCGGCAGCCCGCCTCCCGCATAGCGGAGAAAAGCTCTTCGGAAGCCGTGTCCGCGCGCACGTCGCAGTTCCAGGCCAGGCCCGGCAGGTTTTCCTTAAGCAGGGCGCAGATCTTTTTCGCGCGCTCCGGCTCGGCGGTAAAAGCGCAGTCCTCGAAGCGGAACTCCTTCACGCCGTATTTTTCGGCCACGTGGCGCATTTCTTTTACCACTTCCTCCGGCCGCCTGGAGCGCACCCGGCAGAAATAGCCGTAATGGTGGCTGCAGAAACTGCAGTTGAAATTGCAGCCCCGGGCGGAGAGCACCGAGGAGACCCTGCCGCCGGTGACCGCGCGGGTGGGCGGCAGGCGGTAGGCGTCGAAATTTATAAGGTCATAGGCGGGCCAGGGCAGGGAATCTATTTCAGGACTGACGGCGCGGGGTGCGGTGCGGAACGTCGAGCCGGCTTTACGGCAGCACAGACCGGCCACCTTTGTCAGTTCCCCGCCGCCGCCGACAGCCGCGGCCAATTCCGCCAGGGCCGCCTCACCCTCGCCCAGAACGACCGCGTCGGCCGGGCACTGCGAAAGAGCTATCTCGGGCAGGTAGCTCGCGTAGAGCCCGCCCAGGACGATAAAAACTCCCGGCGCCGCGGCCCTGAGGGCTTTTACAAGCGAGTAAGCCTCGTCCATGCTGCCGGGATAGGTGGAGAAGCCGGCCAGCTCCGGCTTAAAGCGAAGCATCTCTTCCAAAGCCTGCGCGGGCGGCAGCGGCTCGGCGTAAAGATCAAGTATTTTAACCTCGTGCCCGGCCTTCTGCAGGGAGGAAGCCAGATACATCAGGCTCAGCGGCGGCATGATATTTTCGAGGCTCCGCTGCGCGGGCCCGAGCTCCTGCGGGGGATGAACGAGCAGTATTTTCACGCGCCCTCGCCTCCGCAGTGCTCTTTCTTGTAAATATCGCAGCCCCGGCACAATTCCGCCTGCCGCCCGTAAAAGTCCATGGCGCGCTTCTGCTCCGTTATCTCCGCCAGGGTCTGGACGGCCAGGTTCCCGAGTTTTACTTTCCGCAGGTAAAAACAGGGCAGAACATTCCCTTCCGCGTCTATAAAGACATGGTCGTCCGTGGTCAGGCAGAACTTGTCCAGCCCGGAGGCGATGTCCATGAAAGCGTTATAAAGATTATTATTCCGGCAGCGCAGGCCGCGCCTGGCGGCCAGCGCCATGGCGGACCTGACTATGGCCCGCTCTTCTTCGAGCGGCGGCCTGGAAACGGGCGCCTTTCCGCCGAAAGCGTGCAGGTCCACCCGCATAAGCTGGATCTCGTCCGCCGCCATGACGGCCGCGAAATTAACCGCCGCCGTGACTCGTTCAGCCGAGGTAATAAGCGTCTGCACGCGGACCTTGAAATTCTTCCCGCGGGGTTTCACTTCTTTCAGAAAAGTGAAGTTCGCGAGCAGCTCCTCCGAAAAGGGGTGAAAATCCTTGCCGGTCTCAAGGCTGTCCAATGAAACGCTCAGGCGGTTTATCAACCCTTCTTCGACAAGGGAAGCGAAAGCTTTCCGGTCAAGGACGGAAAGGCTGGTGGAAACGTTCAGGCAGGTCCCGGGAAAAGTCTCGCGGGCCAGGCGCAGCATGCGGCCCAGTTCCGGGTTGCAGAAAGGCTCTCCGAGCCCGACAAAGTTGAGATATTCGGGCTGCCCGCCGGGAAAGGCCGATGCGATGGCTCCCAGAACTTTTAAAAAAAGCCCCAGGTCCATGTCGGCCGGGGATACGCCCAGCGGCTCCCTGAAGCAGACGGCGCAGCCCTGGCCGCAGTTGGTGGAAACCTCTATAGTGATGTCGCGCGGGGGAAAGGCGTAGCGCCGTGAAACCAGCCTGAAGAACTTCAGGGCTTTATCTTTCAGGGTGGCTTCGAAATACATATCAGACCAGGTTATTGTCGGCGTACCAGCGCGCGGTCCTGAGCAGGCTCTCTTCGCGGCCCACGGCGGGCTTCCAGCCCAGGTCTTTTATCTTCTGATTGCCGCAGACCCAGTCGCCGCAGGCCACTTTGGCGGTAGCGAGCCGTATATCCATGCGCAGCGGAAAAAACCTGAAGAAGAACAGCCGCTCTATGACCTCCTTCAGGAAAAAGCCGGGATAGATCAGCCACATCGGCACGTAAAAGCCGCTCAGCCTCCTGCCTATGCCCGCGGCCAGGCCGCCGAAAAACTCCCTCATGCTCATCGGGTCCTCGACTACGAAATAGGTTTCGCCGGAAGGAGCCTTCTCCGCCACCAGCAGCGTGGCGTCGATCATATTGTCGACGTAAATGAACGGCAGCGAATTGTTCCCTTTGCCGAAGAACGGGAAAAAAGAGAATTTCAGGAAGTTGAAAACCAGACTCATATGCAGGTTCCCGGGTCCGTACACGGTGCCAGGGCGCACTATCTTTACCGGGAAACCCGATTTTCTGTGCAGGTCCAGAAGATAAAGCTCGCCGTTGCGCTTGCTGCTCCCGTATTCGGTCTCCGGCCGCGCGCCGCTGGTCTCGTCCACGAACGGCCTGACCCCGGCGGCGGCTATGCTGCTGTAATAAACGAAATTTTTTACGCGCCCCCCGGCCAGATCGGCCAGGTTGCGGGTGCCCTCGTGGTTCACCTTGTCCAGTTCCTTGAAAAGCCCGGCCCTGGAGTAGAACCATTTCCGCGGGCGCACCACGGCCGCCAGATGGAAGACCTCGTCCACCCCGTCCATCGCCTTCTCCAGGCCGCTCTTGTCCAGAAGGTCGCAGTAAACCAGCTCGACGCTCAGTTTCTTTATGAACTCCAGGTGGCGGCTGTCTTCCTGCACCAGAGCGCGCACTTTCCGGCCCGATCTTACCAGCGCTTCGGTCAGGTGCGAGCCGATAAACCCGGCGGCCCCGGTTACAAGCGTGATTCCCATATTATTCCTTCCTGAAGGCCCAACTTGTAAATTATAGTATTTTAGCGAAGTGTAACTTTTGACGCCGCTAATTTTATAGAATCAACCATATGAAAGCGCTTATAATCGGAGGCACTTCCGGGCTGGGCAGGGTCCTGGCCGCCGAATTCATCGCCGCGGGCTGGGAGACTTCGGTCACCGGCGTGCGCGACGAGGCGCTGCAATATTTCTCTGCGGCCTTCCCCGCAGCGCGCGCGGTAAAGCTGGATGTTTCGGCCCCGGACGCCCGCGCCGCGGCAGAGGCGCTGATAGCCGGGCTGGGCGGCGCCGACGCGGTGGCGGTCTGCGCCGGGCTCTACGCGGACGACCCCGACGCCGATTGGGCCGCGGAGGAAAAGGTGATAGCGGTCAACGCCGCCGGCTGCGCCGCCGCGCTGAACGCGGCCTATTCCTATTTCCGGAAGAACGGCGGCGGCCGGCTCGCCTGCGTCTCCTCCATAGGCGGGATCCGCGGCAACGCGCGCTGTCCGGCCTACAACGCCTCCAAAGCCTTCCTGTTCAATTACCTGGAGGGCCTGCGGCAGAACGCGGCGCTGGCCGGGGCGGACATTTCCGTCACCAATATAATCCCCGCCTATATCGGCGAAGGCAGCGGGGCGGGCAGGAAGATGTTCACGGCCATAATGAAGAAACGGCGCAGCGCCTATATCCCCGGCTATTGGCGGCTGCTGGCCGCCGTCTACCGGAACCTGCCGGACTTCCTCCATGAAAAGCTGGCGCGCTGGCATTACCTCCTGCTGAAACCTTTTATGCGGCGCGCGCCCCGCTGGAAAGCCAAACCATGACCTGCGAACTCTGCGGCGGGGACCGCCCCGAATTTTTTTTACGCTCGCAGGACAGCGACATCATGAAATGCCCGGGCTGCGGCTTCATGTACAGGGAGCCTTACAGCGGCTGCGCGGCCGCCTGCGCCGCCTGCGGGGACAAATGCATAGACAGGCTTGCCGAGCCCGGCTTTCTGGAGGCGCGCCTGCGCGTGGACGGGCGCCGGGCGGAGCGCATAAAGCGCCTGACCGGCGGAGAGCTTTCAAAGCTGAAGGTCCTTGAGCTGGGCGCGGGATTGGGCTGCCTGGCCTCTCATTTAGCGGCGGCCTCGGGAGCGTATCTGGGCTTTGAGGCCTCGCCGGTCTTTTACGGCTGCCTGCTAGATAATTTTAAAAATTTGGCCGGCAGGGTGGAGAACGGCCCGCTGCCGGGCCCGGAGCACCACGGCCGCTTCGACCTGCTGGTGGCCGTGGACGTGCTTCAGTTCGCGCCCAAGCCGCTTGAATTCCTGAGGAAAGCAACACTTTCGCTCGCCGAAGGCGGCAAGGTCTACCTGGAGGTCCCCGATGAATCGCTGCTGGGCCTGCGCGCGAAGGTCCGCAAGGCCCTCGGCCTTTATAAAGGCAGCCCGCTGCACCACGGGCATATCAATTTTTTCACGCCAGCGTCGCTCCGCCGCCTTCTCCGTGAGGCCGGACTGCGCGCGGAGAGCCTGGAGCAGACCAGTATTGCCGGAGACGAGGACAGACTTTCGCTTACGCTTAAAAGAAAACTGCCCGCCTGGGTGCGCGCGCTGTCGCTCGCGGCGCGCCTCACGAAAGCCGACACCCTGCTGGGGCTGGGAAACACGGTCTGCGTCTGCTCGAGGGCCGGATGAAAATAACCGCGGGCGTTAAATCGCGCAAAGAAGCGGAATACTTCCTCGCCAACGGGGCGGACGAGGTCTATTGCGGCCTGGTCAGCCTTCGCAATAACAGACTGCCAAGGGAGAATTTTTCCGGCCCCGAAGACCTCAGGCCCGTCCTGGAGCTGGCCCACCGCGCCGGGAAAAAAGTTTTCGTCGCCGTGAACGAGCTGGTGCGGGAAGCTGAGCACCCCGAAACTCTCCGGACGCTGGCTGCGCTCAAAGATATGGGCGCGGACGGAGCCATCTTGCGCGACCCCGCCCTGCTGACTTATTTCAAGAAGAAAAAATTCAAATTTTATTTCACGCTCAGCACGCTGGCGAACTGCTTCAACTCTAAGACTCTCGGCTTTTTCGCAAAGCTTGGGCTTTCGCGCCTCGTGCTGCCAATGCAGCTGATGCCCGAGAACGCGGAGCGGCTCATCAAAAACCGCTACGGGCTGGACACCGAGGTTTTCTGCCAGGCGCTCTATTACGGCGTGAACCTGGATTCCCTCTGCACTCTGCCCTGCCCGCAGACCAGCGAGAATTTCAGCAAAAAATTCACCGATTTCACCTGCCTGCTCCCCTATGCCTGCGGCAAAGATATTTTCCGCATGCCCATGCCGCCGCCGGAATATATGTTCGGCGCTTTCTACGACTATTATCACCTCGGGGCGGGCCACGCCAAAGTGGCGCGCTGGCCGAATATCCTGCGCGAGATAGATCTGTTCCAGAAAGTGAGGCTGCTGGTGAAGCTGCTGGAGAAAGGCGTTTCCCGCAAGCTCTTTATACACGAGGGCCTGCGCATAGACGCGAAGCCGATGCAATATGGAAAAAGTTTTACTCTTAAGTCCCTGGCAGGCTGAACAAGCCGGCCCGAAGGCGCTGGCTGGTTTCGACGCGGTCATGACCGGGTCGGAATTCTGCCAGAACGAACTCCCCTCCGCTAAAGCCGCCGCCGCGCTGGCCGGAGCCGCAGGGAATTTTATCCTCGCCACCCCGCTCATGACGGACAAAGCGCTGGGCGGCTGGGAGCGCTTCGTCAGGAAGAACCGCTCCCTGCTGGCGGAAGTGGTGGTGAACGACTGGGGCTTCGCGGGCTTCCTTAGAACGCAGCGCGGCCTGAAAATTTCAGCCGGCAGGCTGATGATGCGGGAGCTGGCCCTGCTGGCCCCGGCATGGGCCAAAGATTTTATACGGCGGCACAATATCCTGCGCGGGGAAGCGGACCGCCCCGACCTGGCGGAAGCGGCGAAGCGGCTGGGGCTTGGAGTCTCCTGGCACGGCGGCTATGTTTTCAGAGCCGTCACCACCTATTGCCCCTTCGAGAACCATTTCAGGGCCGCCTGCGCCCTTTCCTGCGCCGGACGCACGCTTAAATTAACCAACCGCCAGCTGGGCCAGGACCTCTTCCTGGCCGCCAACGCCTATTTTTCCAAGCAGACGAAAAAAGTTCCGGCTTCCGCTGCCAGGCAGGTATTCAGGCCGGCCGGCTCGGGCCCGGCCTAGACTGATTTTAGTGGGCCCGCCGAAGGTAAAACAACGCGGGCCGGGCATGGGGTTGCTCTGGAGCCGCTTTGGGGAGGTGAGGCCCGGCTTTAGAGCCAAGCATAAATCTGCTTCGCGTCCGGGCCGCAAGGGCGTTGGCGGTTTTTAACGTAAGCAAAACCGCCGAGCCGGGACCGCGCAAAACCGCTATGCGGTTTATGCGTGGCTGGCGCCGCTTCGGGGGGAACCGCGCAACGGTTCCTGCGCGGCGGAATGAGCGATCCCATGACCGGCACGTCCTCATGCTAAACCCGGAAGCCCCATTTTAGTATCATATAGGCAGGAAGAGTTTTTTATGAAGAAAACCGGAAAGCGCCTGGGCCTTACCGTCGGAGTGCGCAATTTCAAGGAAGCCGAATATTTCCTCACCCGCGGGGCCGACGAAGTTTATTGCGGCATACCGGCTGTTCCCAACCACGGCGTCAAAGCCGAGAATTTCGGCTCGCTGGAAGATATCCATCGCACCATAGACATCGCCCATTCCCTCGGAAAAAAGGCTTTCCTCGTCGCCAACGACATCTTCCCCCATAAAGATTTCCCCAAAGCCGCTAAAGCCGCGGCCGTCCTGGTGGAGCGCGGCATCGACGGCGTGATAATCAGGGACCTGGCCATCCTGGATTATTTCCGGAAGAAAGGCCTAAAGACCCATTTCACTCTCAGCACCCTGGCGCTCTGCTTCAACAGCGGCGCGCTGGGTTTTTTCAGGGACCGCGGGATCTCGCGAGTGGTGCTGCCCCAGCAGATCACGCCGGAGGAAGCCGCGCCGCTCTTCAGGAACAGAAAAGGCGTGGAGATAGAGATCTTCTGCCTGCCGCTTTTCTACGAGACGAACCTGAACCCGCTCTGCTCGATGTGGTGCCCCTGCGGCCAGGAAATAGTGCCGGGCAAAGCGCCGCGCCCGTTCACCTGCCAGTCGGACCTGCTCCGGCCCGACGGAGAGAAGTTCAGGATGCCGATGCCCGACACGCGCTGGCTGCTGTCCACGCTTTACGATATTTACCATCTTGGCGCCGATATGATGAAGGTCGCGCGCGGCCCCAATATAGAAGAAGTGATCCAGGTGTTCAATACTACGGTCTACATCACGAAGCTGCTGGAGAAGGGAATCTCCAAAGAACTTTTCCTTTACGAAGGCGCGCGGGCGGCCGTGAAAGCCCAGAACTATGGAAAGAACTATACTTTTAGCACCCTCTGAGATCCCGCTGGTCACGGCGGAACGGCTGAAAGGCTACGACGCCGTTTACCTGGGCGGGGAATTCTGCGAGAACAGGCTGCCGTCCCCGGCCGACTACAAAAGACTGGCCGCTATTTTCCACGGCCGCGTGGTCACCGTCACTTCCATAATGAGCGAGCGCGGCCTCGGGCGCGCCGCGGACCTGCTAAAAAAATATTTAGGCAGACAAAAAGATTTCGAGATAGTAGTGAACGACTGGGGCCTGCTGCAGATACTGCAGGACAAGTACCGCGGGAAGGCGCGGCCGGTACTGGGCAGGCTTATCGTCTGGGAAATAGCCCGCATGGACAAGCCCTTCCTCAACTCCTTCTGCCGTGAGTACGGCATAAAAGCGGCGGAGGCGGACTGCGAGCCCGTGCTAAAACAGTTGTCGGGCTTCAAGGGCGCTATCCATTATCACGGCCCCTACAGATTCCGCTCCACCTCCCGCTACTGCCCGCACATGAAGGCTTTCAACTCCGCCCCCTGCGCGCGCGTCTGCGGCGCCCCGGTAAAACTGAGAAACCCTAAGGTGCTGGGCGAGGACCTTTACATGATAGGCAACGCTTATTTCACCCCGAACCGGCCGGTGAAGCACCGGCTAATACGCAGGACGGTGGAAACCTTCCTCAGGAAAGCGTGACAGCGAAACGAAGCGCCGGGACGCGTACGCTCAACGCCTTGACCGTCGACGCCGAGGAATGGCACGACACGGTACTTTTTTCGCGCTCCCCCGCTCCGCACAAAAGTTTTTTTAGCCGCAATCTCGAAGATATCCTGGCCCTGCTCGACAGGCGCGGAGTAAAAGCCACTTTTTTTATCCTGGGCGAGTTGGCGGCCCGTTACCCGGAGGAGATCCGGGCGATAGCCGGGCGCGGCCACGAAATAGCCAGCCACGGCCACGCGCACAGGTCGCTGTGGCGCCTGACGCCCGCGGAATTTTCCTCCGACCTCAGGGCCTCGCGCGAGATTATCGAGAAAATTACCGGCACCGCCCCGCTGGGCTACCGCTCCCCGACCTGGTCATTGAAAGGCCGCGCGGGGGAATTTCTGCCGCTCATAAAGGCGGCCGGGTTCTCCTACGACTCAAGCCTCTATCCGTCCGGCTTCACTGCGGCCCCTGCCCTCCCTTACGAGGCGATCCCCGGCCTGATCGAGTTCCCTCCTTCGGTTTTTAAATTCGCGGGGCTCAGCCTGCCTTTCCTGGGAGGGACCTTCCTTCGCTGGGCCTCCCCCGGGTTCCTTAGAAAGAGAACCGCCGCGCTCAATGCCTCCGGCAGGCCGGCCCTGCTTTACTTCCATACCTGGGAGTTCGACGCCGCCCCGCCGGAACCTTTGCCTTTTTACAAGCGGGCCGTGCAATACTACAATATAGGCAGCGTGCCGCTTAAGGTCGGAGCGCTGCTTGAAGAATTCAGCTGGGCCCCGGTACGGGATATCATAAACTGCTGCCCATCCGGCGATCCGGCCCCCGAAATAGCGCAAGAGGGCGCCGAGGCGACACCCGCATAGCAATGAAGAAAAGAGACTGCTGCGAAATAATACTCAACCACGCCTGCGACCTCGGCTGCGTTTTTTGTTCGCAGGCCGACTTCGAGCCGTCGGCCTTCATGCCCGCCGCCGCAGCCGTGAAACATATTTACACCGCGAAACGCGCCGGGTTCAAAAGGCTGGGCTTTTCCGGCGGCGAAGCCCTTCTGCGCCCCGACCTGCCGCAGTTGGTAAAAGCCGCGCGCCGCGTGGGCTTTAAAGCGGTGCGGCTGCAGACCAACGGAGCGCGCCTTGCCTCGATACCGACAGCCGCTAAACTGGTGCGCGCCGGCCTCACCGTGTGCAAATTCACCTTCGCCAGCCATCTTCCGGAGACGCATGACCGTTTGGTCGGCAAGCCGGGAGCTTTCAAAAAAAGCCTGGCCGGCCTTTCGAACATAATGAAGCTCAGGGCGGCCGTCGGTGTGAACCTGCTGATAACCAAGGCTAACTACCGCGCCCTGCCGGAAAGCCTCAGGTTCTTTATGGATAAAGGCGTTGCGAATTTTGTCCTGATCTACCCGATATACACGGGCGAGATGGCCCGCTCCGCCGGGCTGCGGGTAAGCCTGCCGCAGGCCGCGCCTTACATAGTTAAAGCGCTGCGCCTGGCTTCAGATTCCGGCCTTGGCCGGGAAGTTAAAGCTTTGAACGTCCCGCCCTGTCTGCTGCCCGGTTTCGAACAAAGGGCCTCAGGACTATACCGCTTCAATACGGTGGTAGTGGCCGCCGACGGCGTGCAGCGGGACCTGGACTCCGTGGCGGCCGCGGCCAGACGACAAGGCCCGCTCTGCGCGCGCTGTTTCTTTAAAACCAAATGCCGAGGCATAGACGGCAACTATCTCGGGATCTTCGGCTGGAAGGGGATTTCCCCTGTAAAAACCAAGCCCATGCCCGCGTCCGCTAAAACCGGGCCCTATTTCACGAACAATGAGAAATGTTTTCTGGAAATACTGCGCGGCGGGAAGCTCCTTAGCACCGCCGCTATACTGCTGGCGGCCAAGGGAGTGCCGCTCTGCTATGACTGCGCCGACGGCGCTAATGTCATGATCACAGGGTCAGCCCTGGTAAAAAAAGGCCTCGTAAAGCGCTCTTTCAAGGGCGGAAATTATTTCTGGAGCTTAAACAATGCTTGAAGAACTCCTGCGCGCCGCGGCCGAGAGCGGCCTTGAGCCGGACCTGGACCTCCGGGCCCGGGCGTTGAAAATTTTATTTGCGCCCGGCGCCGCGCCGGAAGCCGCGCGGATCATTCTCTATCCGCTGCTGGCGGGGCTTGAGAATAATTTCATAATAACCGTAAGCCGCGCCCCGGCCTGCCTGATGCCTGACGCTTTCGAGCATTTTACCTGGCCGCTGGGCGTGAAAGGGTCTTTTAAGCATATACCCGCCTGCCGCAGCTGCGCGCTTGACGGGCGCTGCCCCGGGCTCAATAAAACCTGGACAGGCGCCGCCGGGCTTTTAAAACCGGTATTGCCCGCCCCCGCCGAACTTGTAATCGAGCTGAACAAGAACTGCAATCTGGCCTGCCGGGCCTGTTTCGGGCGGAGCGGCGAAGAGCTGCCGGTCAGAGCGGCTGAAAAAGCTCTGCGCGAGGCCGCCGCGCTCGGAGTTAAAAACGTCCGCTTTACCGGCGGCGAGCCGCTGCTTCACCCCGGCCTTGAAAAACTTCTGCGCCTCGCGCGCAAGCTTAATTTCTACACGCTTTTAAACACCAACGCCGTGCTTTTCACTCCGGCGAGGGCGCGCGCGCTGGCCGGGCTTATAGACAATGCCCTGGTCTCCCTGCCTGGCGTGGACGAAGCGGGCCATGCGGCAGGCTCAGGCAGGGCCGGTCTCTTCGGGCTTAAGACGGCGTCCATAAAGCGGCTGCGGACCGCGGGCGTAGAGGTAGTAAGGGCGGGGACCGTGGTTTCGAAACCGCTCGTTAAAGAATTTGCCCGCTGGCATAAAGCCGTAACCGCTCTCGGCTTCGACAGCTGGGAGCTTTATCGCCCGATGATGACGACGGAAGCCCTCGCCGCCGCGCCGGAGTTCAAGATAACAAGAAGGGACTTCATCGAGCTCGCTAAAAGAACGGCAGCCCAGAAAACCGGCTGCGCGCGGGCCGTGCTGGCAAATCCCGTCCCGCTCTGCTGCCTGCCGGCCGCGGCCAGGCCCTTCGCGCTGGGCGCGCGTTTCGACGACGGCTGGACCCGCCTGGTCCTGGACGCCTCCGGGAGCTACAAGCCCAGCTATCCCTCCAAAGAATTCCTGGGCGGCACGCTCACGGGCGCCTGGAAACATTCCTTCCTGAAAAAAACCCGTAAAGCGGCCTGGCTCCCGTTACAGTGCAAGCGCTGCTCAATGCTTCCTGTCTGCCTCGGCGGCAGCCGCTTCCAGGCCGAAGCCGCCGGCTCCGTTTTCGGCGCCGACCCGTGGATGTCCAGATGAAGACATTTTTCCTGCGCTGCGACGACGTAATAAAGCCGGACCCGGCTTTCCTGCGCGTTTTCAAACTGCTCAAGGCGGCGGACCTGCCTGTGTCCTATGCCGTCATCCCGGCGCTTGCCGGGGCCGGACTGGCCGCTTTCTTCCGGGGCGAAGCCGCCGGCGGTACGCGGCTGGAGGCTTTGCAGCACGGCTTCCGTCACGCTGAGCATTCCGGCAACAAATATCTTAAACACGAGTTCGGCCCCTCGCGCTCTTACGGAATGCAGCGGGCAGATATCGCCGCCGGGAAAAAGCTGATGGCTAAGTTGTTCGGCAAACTCTCAAAGCCGGTTTTCGTGCCGCCTTTCCACGTCTACAATGAGGACACCCTGAAGGCTCTCGCCAGGCTCGGCTTTAAAGGCATTTCCGCCAGCCGCCGGCTGAAAAGCGCTCAGGCCGGCGCCCCTGTTTTCCTTGGCACGCGGGTGACGGTGAACGAATATGATCTGGAATTAAAGCCGCACCGGCTGTCTTTAAGTCTGCTTAGGTCGCGGACGCTCGCGGAGCTGCGGGAAGGCCACAAGCCGGCCGGCATCTATTTCCACCACGCCGACATCAAAGGCAAGGACTTAAAAATATTCGCCGATTATGTTTCTTTCCTGAAGAAGCTGGAAACCCGCGGCCTCGCCCGCTTCTCTCTGCCTTCTGAAATACTTAAAGCTAAATAGATATACCCTGCAGCGGTTGCCCGGGTGACCGGAACGCAAAACGCGGTCGGCCACACCGTGGCCTTCCTCATCTCTCGGACTCGGGGCTATGCAACCCTCGTCCTCAAGAAGGTTTTGCTAACCCGGTCACCCGGGCAACCGCTCAGAATATACGCTTAATTTTAAAGCGATGGCAGCAGCGGGCGCAGGCCTGCGGCAGGCCGCCTTTTACCAGCCGGCGCTTAACCCTCAACACGGCCGCGCGGTCAAAATCCTCAACTCCTCCGGCGGGCGCGGCGTACAGCACGCAGGTCCGTATCCGCCCGTCGGGCTCCACGTTGACGGTAGAGAGCAGACCGGGACACTTCCCTGAAGGTTTCAGCAGCCCGTTATAATAACGCTCCAACTGCGCGGCCGTAAAATCCGGCCTCAGCTCGAAATGGGTCCCGAAAGCCCCGCGCAGCGCTTTTATTTTTTTGATCGAAGCCGCCAGCGCGCGAATGTCCAGGCTGTAGCCTTCCAGGGCCGGGGTAATTACTTCGGCCGGGGCAAGCCCGGCGCGGAAGGCCTCTTTCTTTTTCACGAATTGCAGCTGTTCGAACACCGCCCTGTCGGCCCCGGCGCGGGCCGCGTCCAGGTAAACTGCGGGCAGCAGGGCCGCGTTGGCCGCGTTTATCACGCAGTTGGTCATTATCTCGGTTCCCGGTGTTTTAAATTCCGCCGCCAGCCTCAGGTTAGCCAGCAGTTTTTTATGCGCGCCTTTTAAGCCCAGCAGCCGGTCGTGAACGGCGGCGGGGCCGTGGAGCGAAAAGATGAGATAGGCCGGCTTCAGGGCCAGCAGCCTTTTTACTTTAGCGGCATCAAGCGCGAGGCCGTTCGTGTTCACGCCCCAATTGAAGCCGCGCGCGGCCGCGTAAGCCAATATTTCAAAAATATCCTTCCGCAGAAAAGGCTCGCCGCCGCTGAAATAGAACCGCGTGCCGGGGTCGAAGCGGCGCATAAAAGTTTTTATTTCCGGGTCCTTAAGCTCCGGCCCGCGGCTGTTAAGGCGCCCCGTCCCGCCCAGATAGCAGAAAGCGCAGGCCGCATTGCAGCGCCAGGTAAGTTCCATCATCACTGTTTCGGTCATGAGATCATAGCCGCCGCCCTTTCCGCGCCGCGGAACCAGGCGGGTTTTACGCGCCTTGAAATTTTGAGAGGCCTCGTCAGCCGCTCCCGGACCGCGGCCGCGATCTTTTCCGGCGCAAGGTCGCCGGGCAGGAGCAGGGACGCTCCCGCCAGGTCCCTCATCAGCCAGGCGCGGGCGAGCTGGTCGGAATGCTCGCGGCCTTTGTCGCCGCAGAAAGGGACCAGCACCATTTTTTTCCGCAGGGCCAGCATTTCATAAACGGAACCGCCGGCGGTAGAAACGCAGACGGCAGCCCGGGAAATAAGGTCAGGCATGCGGGCCGAACTGCGTATCACTTCAGCCTTCCCCCCTCCGGCCGCCGCCAGCCGCCTGAAATTTACCAGCTTCCGGCGTGATGTGGCCGGCCCTGCCACAAACAGGAAAGGGCTGTCGACAAGGGAAGCCGCCTTTATCGCGGCCTCAAAGAACACGTCTGAGGTGGAACCGCCGCCGCGCGTGACCAGCACGAAGCTCTCTTTTTTTACGCTCTTACCCGGGCCGGGAAGCAGGTAGCCGGTAAACACTATCTTGTCGCGCAGTCCTCTGAAAACGGAAAGGAAAGCCGCCGGGCTGACGCGCCGCTCCAGGCTTACGGCTTTCGCCATATAAGGGAGGTCGGCGCCTTCCGGGCTGTGGACCAGGATCTTATCGTAGCGGGCGCAGACTTCAAGCATTTCCTTAATGCCCCGCTCGGAGGCGGTGAAATATGGCATTGGAACGCTGGCGAAAATTTTCGCCCCGCAGGCCGAAGCCGCCTTCAGCACGGGCCCTGCTTCCGGCCGGCACTCTGCCCGGCCGAAAGGGAAGAACTCGGTCGTCAGCGACGAGGGCCGGAACTTCGACAGCAGCGAAGCGAGGCGGCGGCCGGAAGCGGCGGAAGGAGCGGCGGGAAGCCGGACCACCCTCCCGAATTTTTCAAAAAGCTTGTATGGATAAACGGACGGGGCGCGCAGGAAAATTAAACTGCGGCTGCCGCGGGTTTTTTTAAGTTCCGCCAGCAGCCGCAGCAGGTGTACGGCATGACCGATATCCCCTGAGGGGCTATGAAGGTAAAAAACGCGTCGTCCGGGCACTAGTTATCAATAAGAGCCATGGCTGCCGTGGCTGCCGTGGCTGCCGTGCGAACCGTGCGAGCCGTGGCTGCCGTGCGAACCGTGGCTGCCGTGCGAGGCGTGGGAACCGTGGCTGCCGTGCGAACCGTGCGAGCCGTGGCTCTGGTGGCTGACATGGGCGTTAGTGGTGAAATAATTGGAGTGGACCTGCGCCGACGCCTGCTCGATCATGACCGTGCCGAGTATGCCCAGTGCCAGGCCGGTTTTCACGATATCCGCGTCCAGCATCTTGCCTTCCTCGCTGCTGAGGAACATGCGGATGTTTTTTTTCAGTTTTGAAGTTGTCTTTTTCATAAATTTACCGCCTCGACTATTCGCCCTTGCTCTTGCCTATCAGCTTGCGCACGCGCTCGTTGATCTGTTTGGTGGAATTCTCCTCCTGCTTGCGGAGAGCGTCCTCCTCCGCTTTTTTCTTCGCCGCCAGCTTCAGGTTATCCTTGACCTCTTCGGGCGTGACGCCGGCGTAGCCGCCGCCATGCTTGGTCAGCTCTTTGTAGTAGGTGCAATATTTCTTAGACATCTCGGAAAGCACGCTAAGGCAGGGCGCAGGGTCCTTCTGCGCCAGGGCGGCGCAGTTCGGCCGGTAGGCGGCGGGGCATTTATCCGGGATCCCGTTCTTTATGCCTTCCCATAATTCATTGTTGGAGAGGCATCCGGAATCGGAGCCGCAGACTTTCTTTGAAAAAGCCAGCATCTTCTCCGCCATAGGGTAGACGTTCGGCATCTTCAGCTTGACATAGGCCAAAGCTTTTTCCGGACCCTGCCCCGCCGCCTCGCAGAACTCGGGAGGGGAGATCCTGGACAGGTTCTCAGCGTCCCATTCGTTCACATAGTCCATGCAGTTCTGCTGGTCTTTGGATTTGCCGGCGACATAAGCCTTGAACAGGAAGATCACGGTCTTTTCCCGGCACTGGGCCATCGGGCTCAGAAGGGCGCCGGAGATATTCATCGGGACGCCGAACTTCACGCCGTCCTTCACGACGTCGCCGGGAAGCTCGCTGCAGACCGCATTGTCCTGGCGCGACGCTGCCAGGCAGGCGTAGTATTCCCAGATATAGTTGTACATCTCCTGCGTCTTTTTCGGCTCGAAGGAGTTGCGGCGGCCGGTGGAGTAACCCCAGGTTTTGCCGTGGTTCGCCATTATCTCTTTGGGAGACCCGCCCTCGCAGGCGCCCTTGAGGGCCAGCGCGTCGGCGGGCAGGGTCAGCAGCTCGTAGCTGCCGGTAGCCTGCACCGGCGTATAAGTGACCGCGGTATTAGGGATCACATAACTGGTAGAGGCGGCGGGCAGCGCCACGCCCTGCTGCTCGGACTCGGCCGGAGCGGCGGGCCGGGTCACGTCCGCCTGCTTTTTTGCGGCAAAATATTTCAGGCCGATCAGGGCCGCCGCCAGCAAAACTACCACGCCTATCATTATTTTTTTCATGATTTAAATACCACTCCCCAGCCTTCCCTGAGACTAGCTGGAAGGCGCATGCTATGTTGTACCACAAAAAACGTCTCTTTTCAAGCCTGCGCAGGCGCCCGCCCGCCCCGCCATCCGCAGCTCAGCTGGCCAGCCACTTTTCGAACACTTCCAAAACAGGCTTTTCAGACAGCTTCTCGAAAATATAGTCAAAGATCCCCCTGAGCGCCCGGCAGCGCCCGTTCGAAGGCATTGAGCCCCAAAAGCCGCCCTGCGCGGCCCGGTTGTAGGCCGGGCAGGCGCCGCAGAAAGGCCTGTAAGCGCAGCGCGCGCAAAAGGGCTGCAGGTCCAGGCTGGAGGCAATGGCGCAGGCTTTGACCGGCTCCGAGTTTATAACCCCGCCGTAGGTGTCTTTCAGCGCGCTGCCCAGCAGGAAGGAGCGGTCCCCGTCGCGGGCGAGCATGCGCCCCTCGTCGCAGGTATAAACCGCTCCGTCGCAATCGTAGGCCAGCTGGCCGAGCCCGGCCCCGCAGGGGCAGCGCAGGTCCACGTACTTATTGTCCTGGGAGCCGAGTATTTTTTTTACCAGCAGGAAAGCGGTTTTTTCTTTTATTGCCACGCCGCGCCGGTTCAGCTCCAGAACGCGGTCGAGCCCCTCCCGGTAAAATTTCAGGAATTCCTCCGGCGTATAGCCTATCTCCTCCCAGCGCCTCAGGGCGTGGCCCATGGGCGAAAGGGGCCGGAGGAAAACGTAAGGCAGTTTAAGGCGGGCGTACTCGTCCACTATTTCGCGGGCGCGGCCGAGCGAAGCCCGCGTGACGGTCAGCAGCGCGCTGGGCCCGCCGGGGGGTTCGACGCCGCGCCGCTCCTGGAAATATTTTATCCACTTTACCGCGCCCGCGTGGGAGTCACCGCCGGAATATTTACGGTTGGCGTTATGCAGCCCGGCCGGTCCGTCGAGCGAAGTGCAGAGGGAGATGTCGTTCTCGACTATAAAATCCGCTTTCCCGGCGTCCATGAGGCTGAAATTCGAGACCAGCGCCAGGGCCAGCTCCTTGCCGGTCTCCGCCGCTTTTTTCCGCGCATAAATGGAGGTTTCTTTCAGGGCGGGCCAGTTCAGGAGCGGCTCGCCGCCCTGGAACTCTAGCGTAAGGCCGCCCACCGGGGCGCTGAAAGCGAAATCCACGGCGCGGCGGGCCGTGGCGAGGCTCATATTCTTACCGGCGCCCGAGCCGGCCTGGCAGTAGACGCAGCGGTGGTTGCATTTCTGCGTCAGCACCATGATATGCAGCCCGGGCCCGAGGCGCAGGTATTCGTTGGAGTCGCGCCAATTGCTGAACATGGAGTCGAAATCCAGGCGGGAGCGGAAAAAACCGGCCCCTTCCAGCTCCCGGAACGCCGGGCCGCTTTTAAGTTTGCCAGCGGCGAACAGGGAGAACTCGGCCGGCTTCAGCAGGGCCCAGCCGCCCATGTCGCCGGTAACCAGCACGCCGGTCTTGAGGCGGCGCCAGTTAAAATACGAGGGAGCGTTGTCCTGTTTTTTCATTTACGGTCTGAATATCATATAAAAATATCCCGACTGGAAGGAACGCCCCCCGCAAGAGAAATCCCTGGGGCCGGCTCGGGGCCGGGTTAGCAAAACCTTCTTGAGCCCGAGGCTTGCATAGCGCCGAGGGCGAGAGATGAGGGAGGCCACGGTGTGGCCGACCGCGTTTTGCGTTCCGGCCCCGGGACGGCCCCTGCGGCGCTCTCGTCTTGACAATAAGACGGAGAAAGACATTTAATTGAGTGGTCGCTTAAATCATCAGCTGGAGACAAAACAATGGCCATCGATATCGCGAAGTCTTTGATCGAGCTTGAGAAACTAGGCGTAGACATGCACGGCAAAGACTTCCTGCTGACCTGGGAAAAGTCCGACGAGGAGCTGAAAGCCGTGTTCCTTATCGCCGAGCTGCTCAAAGAGCTGCACGCGAAGAACATCTCCGTCGACATGTTCAAGACCGGCCTCGCCGTCTCCAACTTCCGCGACAATTCCACCCGCACCCGCTTCTCTTTCGCCTCCGCCTGCAATTTGCTCGGCCTCGCGGTGCAGGACCTCGACGAGGGCAAGTCGCAGATAGCCCACGGCGAGACCGTGCGCGAAACCGCCAATATGATCTCCTTCCTGACCGAGGCCATAGGCATCAGGGACGACATGTTCATCGGCAAAGGGCATACCTATATGCGGGAGGTGGCCGAAGCCCTGGACGACGGCTTCAAGAACGGCGTGCTGAACCAGCGCCCGGCCGTCGTGAACCTCCAGTGCGACCTGGACCACCCGACGCAGAGCATGTCGGACATGCTCTTCATAAAGAACCATTTCGGCGGTTTCGACAAGCTGAAGGGGAAAAAGATAGCCATGACCTGGGCCTACTCACCGAGCTATGGCAAGCCCCTTTCCGTCCCGCAGGGCGTCATCTGCCTGATGACCCGCTACGGCATGAACGTCGAACTGGCCCACCCCGAAGGCTACGACCTGCTGCCCGAGACCATTAAGGTGGCCCAGGCCAACGCCGCCAAGTCGGGCGGCTCCTTCAAAGTCTCCAACAGCATGGAGAGCGCGTTCAAGGACGCGGATATCGTATATCCGAAGAGCTGGGCTCCTTACAAAGTTATGGAGCGCCGCACGCAGTTGCTCGAGAAGAACGATCACCCCGGCCTCAAGGACCTCGAGAAGGAATGCCTGGCGCAGAACGCCAAACACACCGATTGGGAATGCGACGCGAAGAAGATGAAAGCCACGAAAGGCGGCGAGGGCCTGTACCTGCACTGCCTGCCCGCCGACATCACCGACGTCTCCTGCAAGCAGGGCGAGGTCTCCGCGAAGGTGTTCGAGAAGTACCGCATCGGCACCTACAAAGAAGCCGGCTACAAGCCCTTCATCATAGCGGCCATGATGACCGCCTGCACCAAAAAGGATCCCGCGGAAGTGCTGAAAGCGCTGTATAAGGCCGGTGAGAAACGCGTTGTTTAGGTTTGGCAGCAGCCTGAGCTGACACACTGCCCCCGTGCAAGCCCAGCGGTCTTGCATAGGGGCAGTACTCTATCCGGCCGCGAAGAACAGGCCGGCGCAGGGCCGGGCATGGGGTTGCCCATTCCGCCGCGCAGGAACCGTTGGCCGTCTGATGAGCATCGCTCTTGATACGGCACGGGCATAGCCCAGCGCGGTTCCCCCCGAAGCGGGGCCCCCCTCCCCAAAGCGGCT
>CAIQNV010000132.1 GCA_903873295.1 uncultured Elusimicrobia bacterium | reverse complement strand
GGCGGGCCCTCACGGAAGGAGCCGCTTGCGTAAGCGCGGCGACTGAGTGAGGAGGGCGGCCACGGTGTGGCCGACCCGGTGCCCGCCGGGCCCATACCCTTGCCAGGCCCCCCGACTTCACATCTCTACGCGAGTAGGCGAAGACGCATCTTCTCCGCGCAAATTCGCTCCGGTCGGCAGCTCCAGCCAGAAGAGGGCGCCGCCGCCGGGAGCGGGGCCGCAGCCTATGGAGCCCTTGTGCAGTTCCGCAATTGATTTCGCCAGGGCCAGGCCCAGGCCGGTTCCGCCGTGGCCCGGCGCCGCGGAGCCCTGGGAGAAAGGGGCGAAAAGTTTTTCGGCCTCGCCGTGCCTCAGCCCCGGACCCGTGTCTTCCACTTCGGCCCGGAAAACGCCGGCGGCGAGAGAGGCGCGCACCGTGACTTTACCACCGGGCGGCGTGAATTTTATCGCGTTCGAGATCAGGTTCGTGAGGGCGTGGGTCAGCAGCTCCCTGTCCAGCATGACCGCCGCGCTCCCCTCGCCCGGCTCGACCACGAGCGCGACCCGCTTCTCGGCCGCTTTAGGCCGCAGGAAGTCGGCGGCGTCGCGGCAAAGCGCCAGCGGGTCCTCCCTGGCCGGGCGCAGTTCCATTTTGCCCCGCTCGATCTTCGCCAGGTCCAGCATCGCCGTCACGAAGTTGGCGAGCCGCCCGGCGTTCTCTTTTATCCTGCCGAAAATTTCCAGGTCCTCCGCCCTGAATCTTTCTTTCTCTTTCAGCAGCAGGGCCGCGTAGGTTTCGATCACGCCCAGCGGCGAGCGCAGCTCGTGGGTTATCGACGAGATGAAATTTTTTTTCATCGTCTCCAGCTCCAGCAGCCGGTCCGACATGGCGTTGAAGGAGGCCGCCAGTTCCGCCACCTCGTCCGAGCCGCCCGCGTCCGTCTTCTCGCCGAAGCGGCCCTCTCCGACGGCGGCGGCCTCGGCGGCCAGGCGCTTCAGGCGCCGCGTGAGGCGGCGCGCCATCAGAAGACCCAGGAGAACGGCCCCGGTGACGGCGGCCAGGAAAGCTCCCGCAAGGTTGCGGTATATTCCCGCCATCGCCGCCCGCTCTTCCAGTTTAAGCAGGCCGGAGGAAAAGTTAAGGCGCGCGGAAAACTTCTCGCCTTTTATTACCTTTGACACGGTCCCCTGTCCGGCTGTGAAGGGTTTCCTGCCCCGGAATTTTACCGGGGACAGGCCCCGGCCTATGTCCAGCCCGCACGAGGCCAGTTCCGGCCTTGAGGAGCAAAGCCCGGCCAGGTAATCTATAGCCATAAGCGGGTCGCCCGCCAGCTCGGCCTCGCGCAGCATAGCCCCGGCGGCCTGCGCCATAGCCTCCAGGCGCGCCTCCTGCGCGGCCTGCACTGTCCGCCGCTGGAAGCTGAAAAATATACCGGAAAGCAGCAATGCCGCCGCAAGCGAGGCGGCGGCCAGGGCGGCGCTGAATTTATAAAAAAGATTCATAGAAGAGTCGGACAGGCTGCTGAGCCGCCGGGTGTTCTTGCCAGCCCTGTCGCCCGGATCTACCGCGACAGCCTGATTATTCTTTCCAGGGCTTTTTTTGCCTGCGTGTTCTTCGGGTCTTTGGTCAGTATCTTGCGGAAGGCGTCGGCGGCCTTGCCGTATTCCCCCTTGGCGTAAAAGTCGGCGCCGGTCTGGTAAGTCTTTTCGATATCTCTCGCGTCGGCGGCGGAGCCCGAGTCCTGCTTCCCGTCCTGCCCTGCCCCGCTCATCTGTGCCCCTTCGGGCTCCCAGGGCGAGGCCTTGCTCTGCCTGGCGCGGGCCTCGTCCAGCATTTTGCCCAGCTTCGCCTTTTCCTGGGGGTCTGGCTCCAGCATTATAGCTCTGTCCCAGTTCACCCCGGCGCGCTCGTAGTTGCCCAGCGTATAGTTGCAGGAGCCGCTTTTCTTGAGGGCCATCAGGGAGTTGGGTTCGAGCTCAAGCAGTTCTTCCAGCTTGCGCAGGGCCTCCGCATAGCTCTTTTTGACGTAGAATTCGTCCGACTGCGTAATTTTGTATTCGGCCCAGCCCCGGCTGAAGTCGGAAGGGACCTTGTCGGCCGCCACGTGCGTGAGTTCCGCCGCCTGCTCCAGGAAGGCGGAGAGGGCGGAGTCCTGCTGGTTGAGGCTTTGCGCGTAAGCCAGCTGTTTCAGCGCGCGTATATCGTTTCCGTTTATCAAGTCCCTGGCGCCGCCGGAAAGCAGCTCTTCCCAGCGCTGCTTCTTCCTGCCTTCCGCCGCCAGCGACGGGTAGAAGGCCGCTATGGTACTGAGGCGGCGCGTAAGGTTGACGACAGAAGTGTCCGGCAGCAGCTCGTTGGCCTTTTCCAGGAGAAGTTTATTGGCGGCATAATAGTTCTCCTGGTCCGTTTGCGCCTTAACTTCCGCGAGGCGCGGATCGTTCAGGCTGGAGGTGTCGCGCGGGCTCTTGTAGCTCTGCGCCTCGCGCAGGCGCTTGTACTGGTCGAGCAGCTCCGTTTCGGCCAGCTCGGTCTGTGTGGCGGCGCCGAAGTGGTAGGTTAGCGCCAGCTTGTGGTTTCCGGAAGTTTCTTTAACCGTGCCCAGGGGCAGCGAAAAACCGTAGTCGAACTGTATCTTCTGGATCTTGTAGGAAAGGCCCAGAGTGGCCTGCTTGAATTCCCTGTCCCCGGCGCCGAGCGAGCCCCTGACGCCGATATCTCCCCTCTCCAGGCTCGGAAAGACCTTTTCCGCCGCCAGGACGAACTGCTTGTCCATTTTGCCGTCGGGAGCCTTCTGCAGCCTCGCGTCGGCGGCGAGGACCATCCAGAGGCTTTTGTAGGAAGCTCCCAGCCGGGTCTTCATCGGGACCTTGTCCTTGTCGAGGCTGCTGAAAGCCACGTCCGCCTGCATGGCGTTCAAGATGGCCGCGCCCAAAGTCCAGCGCCGGGTCAGCCGGTAGAGTATTCCCGCGTCGGCATCCAGGGCTGATTTGGAATTCGCTCCGGCCAGCACGGGGTCGCTGTTGCCGTTCTGCATCAGGTCGCCCTCCACCGCGTTGTAGGTTTCATCCAGACGGGTAAAGCCGTGGCTGAGGTATTTCAGCGTTCCGCCGATAGAGAACTTCCCGAATTTAGAAGCTTTCGGGAACCGGTAGCCCCAGGAGATCTGTCCGGTTTGCTCATAGTAGACCCCGGATAGAGAGAACTGCTGCCAGGCTACGCCCAGCGTGCCGTTGCGGCCGCCGGTTATGGGCAGGGCCAGCGCGACCGCGCTGAGGCCCAGGCTGGACCCGTCGCTGAGGCCGGTATAAAAGAGAGAGTGGGAGGCCAGCAGCTTCGGGCGCTCCAGGTTCGAAAGCCCGGCGGGATTATAATGGATGGCCGAGATATCGTCCGCTACCCCGGTAACGGCGTCGCCCATGCCCGGCGCCCTGGCGCCGAACCCCAGGTCCTCGAAGGCCGCGAAAGCGCGAAGCGGGGCAAGGGCGATAAGCGCCGCCAGAACCACCGCCCCTTTCAGCTCTTTCTTGAAGATCATAAAATTAGTGCGCTCGCTGTTTACCGCTCGCTACCTTATTACTACAATCGTTCCCTTATAGACCTTTGTCTCCACCTGCACCTGGTAAATATATACGCCGCCGGGATGATAGCCGCCGGAGTTGGGATTCCACTGCAGGTCATAATATTCGCCGGTGGAACTGGCCTTGGCGGTTATGCCGCTGAAGCGCTGCTTTAGCGTCATAGTCGCCACTTCCCTGCCGGAGAGGTCATATATTTTAGCCTCGATGCCGGAATCGCGCGGGTTATAGCAGCGGAAGATAAAGGAGTCGTTTTTTGTGTCGTTGTTCGGCGTGACCAGTCTGTTGAGCGCCAGGGACCGTCCCTGCGCCGATGCGGCACAGAAAGCCGCGGCCGGCGCGAGCGCCAGCGCCGCCAGGAGATTGATGGTAATGCTTTTTGCCTTCATACTCAGGATAATTCTACTTTTCAATTGTGACTGTTTTGTTGCGGACTTGTGGATTTTACGGCGGAAACCGGAAATCTCTTCGCAATATTTTAGTCGCACGGGGTGTATATAATTAAAGCGTGACTTCCGAATTCAAAGCCCGCGCCTTCCTTTTCCTGGCGGCCTTTTACTGGGCCGCTCCGGGGCTTTACGCCTCGCGGATGTCTTCGGCCGGGTTTCTGGACGTTAACGGGATCTACGGTTTCGGCTCGGTCTCCATGGTTTCCTCCAACTACGAGCAGAGCGCGACGCTGCAGGACCTGGCGGTCTCTACGCAGACTTCCGGAAGTTTCTCGCAGCGGAGCGGAAAACCGGCTTTTTTCCCCCTGCCCGGCACGGTTTCAGACCTGGCGCTGGTTACGGTCTCAAGCCACGCTTTACGCGTGACCTGGACCGCGCCTTCCGCCGACAGCAGCCGCCAGGGGGAGGCGGCGGAAAACTATATTCTGCGCTACAGCACCTCCGGTTTTATAAGCACCGACGAAGGTTTCTACGCCGCGCCCTCCTGCGCTCAGGCCTGGACGCCGCTCGGCTCCGGCGCGGCAGAAACTGAACTTATAGAGGGCTTCAACTCCGGCACCACTTACTATTTCGCTCTTGAGGCCATTAACGGCCACAGGCTGCGTTCCGAGCTTTCCAACCCGGCCGCCGCTTTCGCGCTCGTGCCGTTGGCCCCTATGAATTTCAGGCTGACGCGCGTCGGTACTTCCGTGACCATGACCTGGCTGCCGCCGGCGGGCTACCAGAACCGGATCCCCTTCAACGACCGCTTCAGCCCTTCCTACCCGTATGAAATTAAAAAATATGAAGTTTACCGCGCTACCGCCCCGGTTGACGCGGAATGGTCTATGGTCTCGGGAGAAATTTCTTCCGGCACCCTGACCTGGAGCGACACAATAGGAGCGAACGACGCTTTTTACTACCACGCCCGCGCCTTCAACCAGGCCGGCGCCTCCATCCCTTCCTACGCGCGCGCCAGCCTGGGCGGCGGTCTTTACTTCCTGGCCCCGGATAACCAAAGCATGCTGGAAGTCCCGGCGGACGGCGCAGGGGCTTTCTTCTCGGCGTCCGCCGACCCGATGGACGCGTACAGCATCGAGATCTCCACCCACCAGGAGGACCTGGGCGGCAGGGTCGTAAAATCCGTCGAGTTTTCCGCCTACCGCGGCGGGCTGGAGCCGGCCGCCGACTTCAGCCTGACGAAGAACGGCGCGCTGAAGCTGTACTACGCCAAGTCGGGCGGCGTGATAACGCCTTCCGCGGCAGCCGACGCAAAGGGCGTCAGCATGTATTTCTATAACGGCGCGCGGTGGCTGCAGATGTACGGCGAAGTCAACGCGGAGGAGCGCAGCGTCAAGCTTGCAACCAAAGCGCTGGGCCGCTACCAGCTGCGCACCACCGAGCGGACCGGCCTTTTCGCCGCCGATAAAGCCGGGCTCACCAACCGGCTCATCACTCCAAACGGCGACGGCAAAAATGATACTATGGTGTTTGTTTTCGATAATCCGCAGCACAAGGATGTTAAAGGGAAGATTTACGATCTCCGCGGAGCGCTGGTAGATACCATGAAAGCCGGGCCGATAGGGAACTCCCTGCTTTGGGACGCCAAGGCCGGCGGACAGACGGTGCCGGGCGGAGTGTATATATATCAGATCGAGGCGGGCGGCGCGGTTTATAACGGGACGGTGGCGGTGATAAGATAGGGCAGAGTGCGCGGACGGAGGAGTTATGAACGCAGGGAATAAAAATACATCCGGTTTTTCAAGAGAGCGTTCTTCCGGGGCTGTGGTCTTTCTGGCCCTCTCCATTCTATTTTTTATTTTCTCCCCTTCTTTTGCCGCTATAACGCAGACTATAAACTATCAGGGCTTCCTGCTCAGCAAACTTACCAATCTGCCGGTGGAAACCCCGCAGGATATGAAATTCGTGATCCACAGCGCCGCTACCGGTGACGCCACGCTGTTTACCGAGAGCCGCTGCAACGTAGGCGTAACCAAGGGACGCTATGATGTGGAAATAGGCTCGGTAAGCGGAGGCATCCCCGCTTCCGTTTTTTTGAACAACCAGAACCTGTGGCTGGAGATCCAGCTGGACGCCGACGGGGACTGCGCGGGCTTCTACGAGGCCATGTCCCCCCGCGTCAGGCTGCAGGCCTCCCCGTACGCCTTTAATTCTCTTTACGCCTCTACGGCTGCCGCGGCCGCGCCGGTCTTCAGCGCCGATGTCATAGGCGCTTTGCCGCAGACCGCCAACGGCGCCATAACCGTCTCGACCAACCTGTTCGTGTATGGCGGCCTTTCGGTAGGCACTGCTTCCCCCGGGCAAAAACTCTACGTCGACGGTATGGTCGAAAGCGCCGTCGGCGGCTTCAAATTCCCGGACGGCTCGGTGCAGGTGAAAGCGGCCGTCTTCAACACCTGGGGCACCTCCGGCTCCAATATATACACGCTGAACACCGGAAATACGGGGATAGGGGAAACGCTGACTTCCCCGCAAGCCCGCCTGCATATCTCCTCCGCTGCCGGAGACACCGGTGACCTGCTGCTGGTTTCTACCGGCACTTCAAAGCTCTTTCGCGTGAACGGGCTGGGCCAGGTTTACGCCGGTTCCTACTACGGGAACGGCGCCACGCTTACGGGCATAGTGCTGAAAACGGGGGATACTATGACCGGCCCGCTGGCCTTGACCGCTCTGACCGTGACCTCCGCGACCGTGACCTCCGCGCAGGGCCTGAGCGCCTATAAGCTCAAGCTGCTCGATAAAGTGGAGCTCTCCTCGGCGCCCGCCGCCTTTTATGGCGGCATCATGGTCAGTACCCACATTTTTCTGTCAGGTAACGCTAAATTCTACGGCGACGCCGGGGGACTTTATAATATCACGAACACTACCGACAGCACCAAGGTGCTTAAGACCGGCGACATCATGACCGGCCCTCTGCAGGTTACCACGCTCACCGTAACCGGCAACGCCTTCTCGGTGTCAGGCTCTACTTTCTCAGTGCAGGATGGAAACATTTCAGTGGGCAGCCCCTCCTATCTGGCGCGCTTTACCGTGGAAGGCGGCATAATAGCCACCTCCAGCGTGACGGCGCATGGAGGGCTTTATGCCGACGACATTAACGGCAAGCGGGGAGAGTTTTCCGAGAGCGTAACGGCGTCCAGCGGCACTTTCTGGGGCAGCGGGCTCTCCCAGTACAGTATCGAAACGGCTTCCGGTATATGGGTGAAGGCAGGCGTCGTAGCGGCTCCCGGCTTCGCGGGCAACGGCTCGCTTCTCACCGACATAATCAGCTCGGACCCCGACCGCGTGCTTAAGGCCGGCGACACGATGACCGGAAATCTGCAGATCCTGGGTTCAAGCCTTACGGTGGTTTCCGGCAACTCCGACCCGTATGCGCTGACTGTGGCCAACCTGGCTTCACCGGAAAATTACAGCCTGGCCGTGACTACCGGCGGCAATGTGGGCGTGCAGATCTTAAACCCCGCAGCGCCGCTGGAGGTAAAACGGCAGATACTGGTTTCAAATCTGGACGGCCCGGTTCAACTGCATCTCAACTCCAATATAGGGGACAGTTATATACACTGGAGCGACTCTTACTTTACCGGAAATCCCGATCAGGGCGTCCTGGGTTACAGCGGCGCGAGCCGGGATTTTGTGTACAGGGCTCTGGGCTCAAACCCGTCTACGGGCGGGGCCGAGGTTTTTCGAATAAGCATCCCGCAAGTCGATGATCCCGGCTCCTGGCAGTTCGGAATAGGCACGGCAGTTCCCGAGGCGCGCTTCCATGTCGCGTCCAGTATGCTGGTAGGCGCTTCATACGCGGCTCCCGTCCTTTACGTGAGCACCGGTGGGACTGTTTCAATAAACACTAATGCCCAGACCCATGCGCTTACTGTCAACGGCGGGATAAATGCGATTTCCTCCATAACAGCGCAGGGTGGCTTTTACGGCAATGGTTCGGGTATAACCAACCTTTCCGCCGATGCGCTGCCACCAGATTTGAGCGCAGCCAGTGCGCAGTTCGGCTCCGGGGTTAACAAATCCACTTTCACGGCTGAAGGTTTCTGGCTGCCGCGGGCCATGACCATCGCCGAGATCCAGGCCGCCTCGCCGCCGGCCGCGGGTGCGGTCGTCTTTAATTCGGAGATAAACGACCTATGTGTTTCCACCGGCACGGCCGCGGGGCAATGGGCGCGGGCGGGTTCAAAGGGCCTGGGCGATTGCTATTGACGACTAATTTGTATAATGTTCTTATAAGTTCTTCAGGGCGGGGTGTGATTCCCCACCGGCGGTAACCTGAAAGGGAAGCCCGCAAGCCCGCGAGGGCAGATCCGGTTTAATTCCGGGGCCGACGGTAAAGTCCGGATGAAAGAAGAACCGCGGCGAGTCTGAAATTGCGGGCCGGGAGCCGGAGAGTTTCTGTCACGGAACTCTATAGTTCCGTAACTCGGTAGTTTTGTAACTCGCCTGAACGCCCTGAAGGTTTATCTTCAGGGCTTTTTTTTATGAAAAAAAACATCAGGTTCTCCCCCGTAGAAGAAATAATAAAGGACATAAAGCTCGGGCGCCTGGTGGTCCTTACCGACGACGAGGCCCGCGAGAACGAGGGCGACCTGGTAATGGCCGGCAGGTTTGCCACCCCGGCCAAAATAAATTTCATGGCCAAATATGGGCGCGGCCTTATCTGTTCCCCGCTGGAGGAAGAGAGGGCCCGCGCGCTGAATCTGTTCCAGATGGAAAGGGACAATACCGATCCCTATAAAACCAACTGGCTTATTTCCGTGGACGCCTCTAAGGGCGTAAGCACAGGGATTTCCGCCGCGGACAGGGCCCGCACTATCAAAGTGCTTTCCGATCCGGCCTCCGCTCCCGGCGACCTTACCCGCCCGGGCCACATTTTCCCCCTCAAAGCGCGGCCCGGCGGCGTCCTGGCCCGCGCCGGGCATACGGAAGCCTGCACGGACCTGATAAGGCTGACGGGGCTCGCCGGCGCCGGCGTGATCTGCGAGATAATGAATCCCGACGGCACGATGGCCCGCCTGCCGGAATTGGCGCGCTTCGCGGCGCGCCACGGTCTGAAGCTGGGCACCATAGCCGACCTGATAGCCTACCGCCGCCGCAACGAAAGCCTTGTCGAAAGGGCGGCTGTCTCCACTCTTCCCACCGAATTCGGGACTTTTGACATCGCGGTCTATAAGGAAAGGCTGACCGGCCTCGAACATCTGGCGCTCACGCTGGGAAAGATCGGAGATCCCTCCCTGGTGCGCGTGCATTCCGAATGCCTGACCGGCGACGTTTTCGGTTCGCGCCGCTGCGACTGCGGCCCGCAGCTGCACGCGGCAATGCGCCTGATCGCCCGCGAAGGCTCCGGCGTCGTTCTTTATATGCGCCAGGAAGGCCGCGGCATCGGCCTCGCGAACAAGATCAAAGCGTACAACCTGCAGGATAAAGGCTATGACACTGTTACCGCCAACGAGGCGCTGGGCTTCGCGGCAGACCTGCGCGATTACGGCATCGGGGCGCAGATACTCTGCGACCTCGGTTTGCGCCGCCTCCGGCTTATCACCAATAATCCCCGCAAGCTGGCGGGGCTGGGCGGGTACTGCCTTGAGATAGCAGAGCGGGTTCCGCTGATCATCAGCCCTAATAAACACAATGCCCGCTATCTAAAGACCAAGGAAGAGAAAATGGGACATCTTATAGGAGCGGTCCGCGGTAAATAGGAGGACAAAATGAAAGTTATCGAAGGCGGCCTGACGGCCGGAAAGCTGAAATTCGCCATAGTGGTTTCGCGGTTCAACGACTTCATCACCAGCCGGCTGCTGGACGGGGCCGTGGATTCGCTTAAGCGCCATGGAACCGCAGAGAGCGATATCACCGTGGTAAGAACTCCGGGCGCTTACGAGATCCCGCTGGTCTGCGAAAAGCTGGCCTCAGGCGGTTATAACGCTATTATCTGCCTGGGCGCGGTGATAAAAGGCGAGACTCCCCACTTCGACTTTGTGGCGCAGGAAACGGCCAAGGGGATAGCGGCGGTTTCAATGAAGCACAAGCTGCCGGTGGCTTTCGGCGTCATTACCGCCGATACGCTGGAGCAGGCCATTGAGCGCGCCGGCGTCAAACACGGCAACAAAGGCGCGGAGGCGGCAGTCTCCGCCATAGAGATGGCGAACCTGTTCAGGAATCTCTAGGCCGCGAAAGCGGGAAGATATCCATGGTAAATAAGGACGAGCTATATATGTCCCGCGCACTTGAACTGGCGCGCAAGGGGCGCTACGGGGCGCATCCTAATCCTATGGTCGGAGCCGTAATAGTCAAGAACGGGAAAATTATCGGCGAAGGAGCGCACCTGCGTTTCGGCGGGCCTCATGCCGAGATAAACGCGCTTAAAGCCTGCTCCGCCCCGGCGGACGGAGCCTCGCTTTATGTGACTATGGAGCCCTGCTCTACTTGCGGCAAAACGCCGCCCTGCACCGGGGCGGTCCTCAAGGCCGGTATCAAGTCGGTGTTCATAGGCGCTCCGGACCCGGGCCCGGCCAACGGCGGCAAGGCGGCGGCTTTATTGCGGCGCGCCGGGCTGAGGGTAAAGACCGGCGTAATGAAAAAAGAGTGCGAAGCGCTCAATCCGGCTTTCACCAAGTTCATGCGCACGGGGCTGCCTTATGTGACTTTGAAAATAGCGCAGAGCCTCGACGGGAAGATAGCCGACGCGCAGGGGCGCTCGCGCTGGATCTCTTCGCCGCGGGCGCGGCAGGAGGGGCATAAGCTCAGGGCCGAGGCCGACGCGGTGCTGGCCGGCATCGGCACCGTGCTGGCCGACGATCCGCTGCTGAACGTGCGCGGTCTTAAACTCAGGCGCCAGCCGTGGGTGATAGCGCTGGACTCGACCTTGCGGGTTCCGCGCGGGGCAAGGATCTTTCAGAACGAGCGGGTGCTCGTGGCCACAACGCGCCGCGCCTCGGTTACCGCGATGAAGAAGTTCTCGAAACATGTGAGAGTGCTGGTTCTGCCCGCTGAAAAAGGCAGAGTTTCACTGCCGGCGCTCCTGAAGGCGCTGGGCGGGTTGGGTATAAGTCATATCCTCGTTGAAGGCGGCGGCCGCGTCCTGGGTTCCTTTATAAGCGAAGGCCTGGCTGACAGGTTTATCTGTTTTGTCTCGCCGCTGCTGATCGGCGGCACGGAATCCAGAAATTCAATGGTCTGGTCCGACGCTCTGAACGCGGCGCGGAAGGAACTCGGGATAAAGGCGGATATCGTCTCAATAGGCCGTGCCGGCCCCGACCTTATGCTGGAGCTCAAATTCTGATGTTTACCGGAATAATCGAGGCGGTTGAAAAAGTCAGATCCGTCTCTCACGGGAGGCTGGAGATTTTCGTGCCCGAGGGCTGGAAACTCTCGGACGGAGAGAGCGTGGCCGTGAACGGCGCCTGCCTTACCGTTTCCGGGCTCAAGCCGGGATTGGCGGTTTTTGCCGTAAGCCCTGAGACGATTTCAAAGACCGCGCTGCGGCTGCTCAAAGCCGGTGCGCCGGTCAATCTCGAGAGGGCGCTGGCCGTCGGAGCCCGGCTGGGCGGCCATTTCGTGACCGGCCATGTCGACGGCACCGCGCGGCTTATCTCCGTCCGTAAGGAAGGAAACAGCCGCGTCCTGGAAGTTGAAAAAGCGGCTGACGCCGTCATGGTGGAGAAGGGCTCCGTTTCTCTGGACGGCATAAGCCTGACCGTCTACGATATCTCCGGCGCTTCCTTTAAAGCCGCCGTCATCCCCCACACCTGGGATAACACCGCGCTGAAAAGCCTGAAGCCCGGCGGCCTGCTGAACATCGAATACGACATCCTCGGCAAATACGCCGCCGCCAGATCCCCCGCCATCACCCGGGCCTTCCTCAAAGAAAACGGGTATATTTAGACCGGCGAACATCGGGGAATTCCTGCATAACCTTCGCGTAACTTGGAATCTATCTCAAACCATTACTGTTCCACAAATATTTTTAATTTTGGCTTCTATTCTTTCGCGGAATTTGAATAAAGGGTAGTTAAATATCGGCCCTTCGGGGAAAAGCGCCAGAGCAGATTTGCAGGTTTTGAGTGCCCCCTCCATATCCCCGTTGCTTTTTAGAGCGGAGGCTAGTGCATAAAGGGTGGGAATACTCCTGGGTGAAAGGCCGGCAGCTTTTCCAAAAGTAGCAGCCGCTTTATCGTATAACGAGCATTCCTGGAATAGGGACCCAAGCGCGCTATAAACCTTTGATAGTTGGGAAAATATCCGCCCATCCCCCCCCATAGGTATACCAGGAAGCCCCTGTGGGCTTTGTGCAAGTTTCAGAATATTACTAAGTCGGTCATCAATATTCTCTGCACGCATAAGAAGGTTGAAGACACTACGCTTTTTTCGTGCAAGTTTTATTGCTTTAAGACAATATTTTAAGGCGCCGGAAAGATTTCCTTGCTTCTCAAACTCATTTGCCAGACCGAGTAAAGAAGACTCATCCTTTTTGCTTTTCGCATAATCTTCCCAAAGTGCAGTCGCGCCCCATAAGTCCCCGCGTCCCCGCAATACTTCTGAAAGTGCGGCACGGATATCTTCATTAAGCGGGCTGTCGGTTAAAGCGCGGCGCAGCTCCGTTTCCGCTTCGTCCAGTCTGCGCAGAGTTATAAGTTCTCGCGCAAGTTCAAGGTGACCCGTTTTCTTTTTTTTAATATATTTTCTCAAGGCAGCCAGGGAACCTTCAATGTCACCGCAGGCTTTAAATACTTTAAACAGCCTGTAGTGGATTTCATAATCCTCCGGGCAGTGTTTTACAGCTTCCAGGGAAAGCGCCAAGGCCCGGTTAATCATGCCCTGCGCAAGATGAAGGTCGATCAATAAAATGAATTTCTGCAAGGGGTAGGTGTAGCGTCTTCCCAGTTCTTCAGCCAACTCTATAGCTCTGCTAAAATCACCTTCTGCCCGGTATATTTCGGCTAGATCATAGTACATATATTCTGTGATATATTTTGTTTTTATGCGCGTTTCAAAATACTTTTTGAGCTCCGCTGTTTTGTTTTGGGCCTTCAAGGCCTCAATTAATGCCGCTCCCCCCATGACGTCAAGCTCTGGGACCTTTACCAGTACTTCCTCCGCCTCGCGCCATTTCTTTTCTGCACAAAGGGCGGTTCCAAGCATCCCGGCAACTTCGGTGCTTCCCGGTGCAAGTCTCATAGTTAACTGCAATTGCTTAATGGCCTCCGCATTATGGAAATTTATTAATAGCTCAATTCCAAGGCTGGTATTGGCCTCAACACTACCGGGGTTCATCCTTACGGCCTCTCTGTTTACCATTAGCCCCCATTCCGGCGGGTCCCCGGGCAAATCGCAGGCTGAAAGTTCCCGGAATGCCTCAACACAGGTATTATCAGCCTTCGCCGCCAGGATAAAATACTTACGGGCGGTTGCTATAAACTGCCTGCGCCCGGCTGCCGTGCCGTCATTATATTGTGCTTCTTTCGCCTTAGTGCCAAGCCGCATAAAATGCTCGCAAGTCATACCGCTTTTTTCTTCTTTTCTCATATTTAATTCCCCCATATCTCTTTAATGTTTCATTTCTTGTGCGGCATCGTTAAATAAGAACCTGTCTTGTAGTTATGCCGCCGCTATTATGAATCCAATTATTATAAGTAGGATGTTGAGAAATGTTATCCAACTGCTAAATAATATGGCCATCATAACACTAAAACGCAGTGGGAATGATGCCTTACATTCCAGGCATGCCGGAAATGTGGACGCCGGGTAATCCAGTTCGCCCCCACAGCAGCTACATCTGGTAGCCCTGGCTTCAGCAGACCTGGATTCCATCTGGTAGGGAACAGTCATGCTCAAGCTAACACACCATACACCTATGCCAGTAGCCATTACCACCGGGCCTATTAACAGAAACCAGCGCCCTACTTCCCCAGGGCCTCCTATCCAAATGCATGGTCCGTCACATAGGGCGGCCAAGAACATCGCAAACCCCCACACCATAACGAACATCCCTATCGGCCAGAATATCCAGCAGGTAAACCTGGCTATACGCATTAAGGCATAGCGTATTTCTCTACTGGCAAACTTGTCCTGCTCCCTCTCTTTATTGATATTCATAGCGCCTCTTTCGCTTTAGTGCCAAGCTGCATAAAATTCGCGCAAGTCATACCGCACTTCTCTTCTTTTTTTATATATAAATTCCCCATTATCCCCTTTCCATATCTCATTGTCTTATGCGGCACCGTTAGAAAGCACCTGGTCTGTGTTCATACTTTGCCCCGGGCTATGATGAAGCCTATGAGTATCAATAGCAAGTGGAATAGTGTAACGCCGCTGCTCATAATCCTGGCAAACATGACACTAATCCTCAGGGGGAATGTTGCCTTGCAGTCCGGGCAGTTCGGGAATGCCGATTCTGGATC
>CAIQNV010000131.1 GCA_903873295.1 uncultured Elusimicrobia bacterium | reverse complement strand
CCTTCCTTCGTTTCTGTATTTTTACTTTCACCATGTGCGCGGTGATGAGCCAGTTGGTGGTTTCCAGCTCGCTCTATTCCAAGAACTATCTCGGATTTTCGGAGCGTGAGATTGGGCTGTTGTTCTCGGTCAACGGTCTCATGGTGGTGGCTTTTCAGTATTTTATGACGAGGGCGCTGGAGGGGCGGCGCATTTCTTTCGGGTTGGCTTCGGGGGCGGTCCTGTACGCGGCGGGGTATTTGTGTTTTGGTTTCGCGCCGTCTTTCTTGTTCGCGGCGGCGGCTATTGTGATAGTGACGCTGGGCGAACTGGCAGTGTCGCCCGGCCTGCAGGCCCTGGGCGCGAATATGGCGCCGAAGGCGGAGAAGGGGCGCTACCTGGGCGTGCAGGGCCTGTTCCAGCAGGTAGGCAGCTCCGTGGGCATCTTCATCGGTTCGAACGCCATAGGCCGCCTGAGCCCCGTTTTCCAGCAGGCCCCCTGGTTCATTGTGGCCTTTATAGCGGTCGTATCGTGTTTAGGTTTCCTAAGCCTGGGCCGCCGCCTCACCCCCGACCAGGACGGCCAGCGCGGCCCCACCCTCCCCCCCGCCCCCGAAGGAACCGCGGAAGCCGCGTGAAGATTAAAACAGAAGACTGCGAGATGCCCAGTCGGGGCTTACCGCGTGGGTCGGAACGCAAAACCGCGGGATCACACAGCGTGCTCGCCGCTGCCCGCCCCGGCCTTCGCGCTTATGGGATACTTTGAGGTCAAAAGTAAAGACCTGACCCCTTCCCACGGTGTTGCGCGACGCTGGTTTTGCGTTCCGGTCCCCGTGACAGGCCTTAAACAACGAGCGGCCTGTTAGGTTTCCCCTCTTTATAAATAAAACCCCCCGGGTTTTGAGGCCCGGGGGGGTTTATTGTTTAGGACGCTGACTTAGTACATGTCGGCGCCGGGGGGCATGCCGCCCATACCGCCGCCGGCCATGGCGGGCTGCTTCTTTTCGGGAAGGTCGGCCACCAGGCACTCGGTCGTTAGCAGCGTGCTGGCGATGGAGGCGGCGTTCTCGAGCGCGGTGCGGGTGACCTTCAGCGGGTCAACGATACCGGCCTTCATAACGTCCACGTATTCCAGCGTGTCGGCGTCGAAGCCCATCTCGGTGCCAAGGTTCTTCACCTTGTCGATGACGATGGAGCCGTCCATGCCGGCGTTCTCGGCGATAATGCGGAGCGGGGCGTAGATGGCGCGGCGCACTATATTGATGCCGGTCCTCTCGTCCTCGTTCTCGCCCTTCACCTTGTCCAGGGCCTTGGCCGCGCGGATAAGCGCCACGCCGCCGCCGGGGATGATGCCTTCCTGCACGCCCGCCTTGGTGGCGTTCCTGGCGTCTTCGATCTTGGATTTCCTGGCTTTCATCTCGGTTTCGGTGGCCGCGCCCACGCGGATGACGGCGACGCCGCCCGAGAGCTTGGCAAGGCGCTCTTCCAGTTTTTCCTTGTCGTAGTCGGAGGTGGTCTCCTCCATCTGCTTGCGGATCTGGGAAGTGCGCTTCTTGATCTCGTTCTTGTCGCCCGCGCCGTCGACGATGGTGGTGTTCTCCTTGTCGATGACGATGCGCTTGGCGGTGCCGAGCTGCTTCACGTCGGTCTTGTCGAGCTTCATTCCGCGGTCTTCGCTGACGACTTCGCCGCCGGTGAGGATGGCGATGTCTTCCAGCATTTCCTTGCGCCTGTCGCCGAAGCCGGGGGCCTTCACGGCGCAGCCCTTGAGGGTGCCGCGCAGCTTGTTCACCACAAGGGTGGCCAGCGCTTCGCCATCGATGTCCTCGGCGATGATGACAACGTTCTTGGAAATCTGAAGGATCTTCTCAAGAGCGGGCAGAAGGTCCGAGATGGCCGAGATCTTCTTGTCAGTG
>CAIQNV010000130.1 GCA_903873295.1 uncultured Elusimicrobia bacterium | reverse complement strand
GGGCCAGTCATGGGGTTGCCCATTCCGCCGCGCAGGAACCGTTGCGCGGTTCCCCCCGAAGCGGGGCCCCCCTCCCCAAAGCGGCTTCAGAGCAACCCCATGACCGGCCCGAGGCTGCTTTGCATCCGGCAAATATATTATCTATTAAACTAACGGGCACTTACAGCCAAAAGCCAGAAAGCACCCTATGAATTAGTCCAGGTCCATCGGATTTATGGGCCGGGAAGTGTCGCCTGAATCCTTTATGCGTTTCTTTTCTTTTTCGAATTGCTCTTCCAGTTCTTTCTTTTTGTCCTGCATGGATTTGCCGGCATTTGAAAAATAGCTGTCCAGGCGGCTCTTATCCTCCTGCATTTTCTTGAGGGCCTCCTGCATGGGGTCGACGCCTTCCTTGACCTCCGGTTTCTCCCAGTGGCGCAGCGTCTTGCCGGTCTTTTTATCCACTTCTATGCGCACTTTGCAGCATGGGCAATCGACAATAAAAGTACCGTCGCTCATAATTCTCTTCCCCTTTCTCCCGTCTCCCGATTCCCGACTACTTTATTCCCCAGACCGGATGCTGCTGCGGCAGCACTTTTACCGCGGTCAGTTTTGAAGCCGCGTAACAGCAGGCCTCCTCTACGAGTCTGGCCGAAGGAGGGCGGGCCCTCCCGCGCCTGGCCGTGGCGGGCTGGATGAAGAAAGGCACGCCGGGCCGGACCGAAGCCGCCAGGTCCGCCGCCTTTTTAATATCGGAAAAGGCGGTTTTTGAAGTGAGAACTATTTTAACAAAAGTTTTTGGGGGGGCGGCGGACAGGAATTTTTTATGCTCCGCCCAGAAAGCTTTTTGGCCGGTAGAGGAAGGCAGTTTTATATCCATGGCGATAACATCCGCCAGACCCGCCGTTTTCAAGAGCTCCCTATAAAGCACGCCGTTAGTCTCAAGGTGCAGGACCAGCCCGGCTTTTTTCAGCGCCGGAGCTGCCGCCTTTATGAACCGCCAGTAAAGGAGCGGCTCCCCTCCGGTAAACGAAACGTTTTTAGCCTTTTTTACGCGGGCCTGTTTTATAACCGCGCTCGCGGCTTCCGCCGGGGTCATTGGCGTCGCGGCGGCCTTGTCCAGGGCCGCAGGCTCATCGCAATAGGCGCAGGCCAGATTGCAGCCGGCGAAGCGCAGAAAGACCTGCTTCTGCCCGCAATAAAGGCCCTCGCCCTGCAGAGAGCAGAATATTTCAGCGACAGGCGCGGTCAATTTTTTCATTTCCTGTTCCGCCCCGTCCGCCGGCCGCCCTGCGCGGGGTCCGTCAGCCCGGCGTCCGCGAAGCCTTTCGCCCGCAGCTTGCAGGAATCGCAGCGGCCGCAGGGCCGCGCGCCGCCGCTGTAGCAGGACCAGGTGAGTTCCAGCGGAGCTTTGAGCTTTACCGCGAGGCGGGCTATCTCCGCCTTGCTCAGCTTTATCAGCGGCGTAAGCAGTTTTATCTTCTTTCCGCCGGCTCCGCTCCGGGTGCCCTGCGCGGCGGCTTTTTCAAGCGCGCGGTAAAAAGCCGGGCGGCAGTCGGGGTACCCCGAATAGTCCACGACGTTGGGCCCCAGCACCACGGCCGCGGCGCCCGCGGCGTCGGCCAGGGAGAAACCGACCGAGGCAAAAACAAGATTGCGCCCCGGCACATAGGTCGAAGGGATGCTTCCTTTCCTGCCTATTTCTGAAAGCCCTACATCGGGCAGCTTCATGCGGCCGTTGACCAGGGAGCTGGCAGCGAACCAGGGGAAATCCAGTTTTATCTCATAAAGTTCAACGCCGAGGCGCCGGGCGATAGCGCGGGCGGCGGCGTTTTCGCGGGAGTGGCGCTGCCCGTAGTTGAAAGACACCGCGAGGCAGTCGTAGCCTTTCGACAGCGCCCAGCAGAGAGCCGTGGTGGAATCCAGCCCCCCCGAGAACAGAACGACCGCCTTTGGTTTTTTCATCCGCCGCCCTTCAACTTCGCCGCGTCCTCTACTATCCCGGCGCCGGCCGTGAATTTTATCCGCGGCACGGCCTTCATAAAGCCTTTTCTCAGCGCCAGCTCCATATCGCGCTTGCCGGTCTCCGGCCTGGTGGACAGGAAGTCCAGCACCCTGCCGCTGGCATGGATCTCCTCGAGGGCCTGCGGGAAAGCGTCCCGCCCCTCGAACTCCTCCGCCAGGGCCCGCGCGCAGATCATATCCTCGACGTGGCGGCTGTCGTAGAACAGGCAGGCCGGCACGATAAGGGTGGGCTTCGGGTCGGCGAGACAGTAGGCGACCAGCGCGGGAAAATTCGCGAAACAGGCCACCAGGATCTCTTCGGCCAGCAGCAGGGAGGCGGCCGCCGGGGAGCCGGAATTTGTGGCCGAAAGGGCCGGCCTGGAAGGATCGGAGCCGTAAAGCGCGGTATAGGGGGAATTGTCGTACCGGTCTACGCCCGGGCCGAGGTCTATCTCGGAGAAAAGGTCGGCGTCCCTGATCAGGCGCCGCGCCGCCAGGGCCATCGCCGGGGAGGGGTACACCCTTACGTCGCGGCGCCCGCTTTCGACCCGCGCGCAGATAGTGTTTGAAAACCGGAACAGGTCGATCACGATGCCGCGGCCGCGCCAGGTGACCGCCTCAGAGCGGTCGAGGGCTATAATTATTTTATTTTGCGGAAGGGGTGGAGACTGCTGTGACATATTTAATGGCCAGGGCGCTCAGGTAAAGCTCCGGCTCCTCGTAAACGCCCATCTGGGGGCCGGCCGAGGCGGAGTCCAGCGTTATGATAACCCCGTCGGCGCCCAGCTCTGCCGCCCGCTGCCGGGCCCGGAGCTTAAGCTTCTCCAGGCTTTCCGGCCCGGTTTCCGCGCTGACCCTCTCGCTGTGGATAACGGCTATGCCGCCCCAGGGGGCGCGGGTCTCGCCGCGCGATGAGAACACCTCGACTTCGCGCCAGTCGCGGGGAGCGAACCAGGGGCCCACCTGTATCACGTCCAGCTTTACCGACGCGCAGGCGCAGGCAAAAAGGAGAAAGGCTAAAGGATAAAGGTTAAAAGACAGAGAAGAGCTGTCTCCCTCAGCCTTCATCCTTAAGCCTTAAGCCCCGGGCCTTTCTTCATGGCTGGTCTACGCCGAGGTCCCGGCAGATCTTCCGCACGGTGAAATCCGCTATTTCCGTGTGCCTGGTAACCGGAACTTCCTTGGTGGTGACCGGGTTAAGAAAAACGGAATACTTCCCGCCCTCGCGGGAGAGCACGCAGCCTTTGCTTACAAGATGTCTTACAAGGTCTTTTCTTTTCATATCGCACCTCTCGGAACCGCCGGGGAACGCGCGGCTCTTAAATATATTTTAGCATTCTGCGGGGCCGGGGAGTAAACTGCGCCCGGTTGCCGGGCGCAGGGCCGGGGTCCCGGCTAGTCGACGCTGCGCGGTATGCGGTCGACAAGTTTCCAGGAAACATTGGACCTGCCTATTGTCACCTGGACGAAAGAAACCGTACCGTCGTCCGGGCTTTCAAAGACCAGCAGACTGCGGCCGGCGTCGTTTATGATCCCTTTGCACTGCCCGTAAGACAGCGGCAGCCCTCCGGGAACCGCGCGCTCGTCCTGATCGGCGCCGTAAGCCGCCGCGGACTCGGCTTCCTCAACCTCGGCCTTTGAATCTATCATAACGACAGACTCCTCGGCGTCCTGCTCGTCCTGCTTCGCGGCGGCCGCTTTTGCCGGCTCGGCTTTGACCGCTTTTTTAGGCTGCACGGCCGGCGCGGCCGCTTTTTTATCGGCGGCGGCCGTCTTTTTCTCGGCGACGGACGCTTTTTTATCCGCTGCGGCCTTGTCTGCCCCGTCCGTCCCCTGGGCGTAAAGCGCCCCTCCGAAAACCAGCAGCAGCGCCGCAATTAAAGATTTATTCATACCCTTGCCTCCCTTTAAGTAACTACCAGCCTAACAAATAAGCCGCGGTCAGAACCGCTTAACCGACACTTTGCCGGTTTGAATTTTTAAAAGTTTAAAAGCCAGTTCCGAAAACCGGTCGGGGGCGTCGCTGACGACAAATTCCGAACGCCCGCGGCGGGCCCGGTTAAGCAGGCCGCGGCCGGCCAGTTCCGCCCTCGCGCTCCGCGCGGCCGCCCTCGCGGAATCCACTATTTTAGTGCGGGGGCCCATTACGCCCGCTATCACTTTTTTAAGCAGCGGGTAATGGGTACAGCCGAGGATAAGAGCGTCCGTCCTGCCCCTGAAAGGCGCGAGGTACTCGCGGGCCACGATCGCGGCGACCGGCTTGGAACACCAGCCCTCCTCGACGAGCGGCACAAAAAGCGGGCAGGCCTTCTCCGTCACTTTTATACCCGGGCCCGACTCCGCCAGGGCGCGGGAATAGGCGCGGCTGTTAACGGTCGCGGAGGTGCCGGTGACGAGCACCCGCCCCCCGGCGGGAACAGCTTTCAGCGCGGCCTCTACGCCGGGCCCGATGACCCCGAGCACCGGCACCGGGGAAAGCTTTCTTATCTCCTCCAGCGCCAGCGACGAGGCCGTATTACAGGCCACCACAAGAAGTTTTATCTTTTTCCCCAGCAGGAACGAGGCGATCTCTTTTGAAAAAGCCAGAACGGCCTCCGCCGACTTTGTCCCGTAGGGAACCCTGGCGGTATCGCCGAAATAGATAAGGTCCTCTCCGGGCAGCAGGGCGCGCAGCTCTTTAAAAACCGTCAGCCCGCCGAGCCCGGAGTCGAAAATGCCTATCGGCCTTGTATTGTTATTCATAAAAACCGGCGACTGGCGATCGCTGAGCCCGCTCCGCGGGATCGGCTATTTCCACTTCTTCATCTCGGCGTACTTCAGGACCGCTTTATAAATGGCGGTAGCGATCTTCGTGCGCACTTTCTTGTCGTTCATGCTTTTCTGGTCCAGGGAGTTGGTCATGAAGCCCATTTCCACGAGTATCCCGGGTGAATAGGTGCCCCTTAGCACGTAAAAGGCGGCCTGTTTTACCCCGCGGTTAACGAACGGCGTACGCTTCTCCATCTCCGCGGTCACAAGGCCGGCCAGCCGGCCGCCCTCGTTGAGGTACTCGTTGCGGGCCAGCGAATGCAGCAGCATGGCCGCGGGGTCGCCCTGGCCGGCCCCGTCTTCGAGGCCCACCACGGAGTTTTCATAATCGGCCACTTCCGCGGCCCAGGGATCCGAGGCTTTTTCGGACATGAAGTAAATTTCAAAGCCCTTCTCGCGCCTGTCGCGCGAAGCGTTGGCGTGGATAGAGATGAAGATGTCCGCCTTGGAATTGTTCGCGATAATAGAGCGGTCCGCCAGCGGGATAAACTCGTCCGTGCTGCGCGTGAGCGCCACGTCGAAGATCTCCTCGCCTTTAAGGAGCTCGTAAAGCTCTTTGGCCAGCAGCAGGTTCAGCTCTTTTTCCTTCAGGCCGAAGAGCTTGCGGCCTCCGGGGTCCTTGCCCCCGTGTCCGGCGTCTATGACTATTTTCTTCCGGCCCGCGCCTACCGCCATCCTGTCGGGAATATTCACGCCGGCCGCCGTAGAGGCCGCCACGGCGGCGCTGGCGGCCGAAAGCTCGAAGCCTGCGCCCGAAGGCGCTATAACCGGGATGTTCTCGGCCGCTCCAGCGGTCTCTCCGGTTATGCTCTGCTGCACCGGCACGGCCAGTTTGGAGACGTCGACAACGAGGCGGTCCGGGTCCGAAAGCTTGAACACGTTCACCTTGCCGAAGTTGGCGTCGGGGTTTATCACCAGGTTTGCGGTTTTATTTTCCTGCAGCAGGTCCACCCCGCGCACAGCCCCGTCGCCTATATTGAGCTTCTCCTCCCGGCCGATCACTCCGCCGAAAATGCTTATCTTATACAGATTGTTCTCTTTCTGCGAGGCCTGCCACTCCAGCGGCTCCTCCATGTAAACCACGATGCGCGTCTTCTCCTGGTAGGAGAAATAATTCACCGAGGTTATATTGATCGCCCGCTGCGCGGCCAGGGCGCCGGTGGCCGGATTATAATCAAGCTTAAAGCCGAAAGCCTCCGAAAAATATTTCGAGACAAAGAAGTCAAGCGCCAGAAAAGCCTTGCCGCCCCGCACTATCAGCGGGTTCGGGAATTCCGTAGATTCGTCGTTAATAAGCACGGAGTTCGACTTCATCAGGAAAACCACTTTCTTCCCTTTTATCTGCAGCAGCAGCTTGCCGGACACCGGGTACCAGTAGATCTTCCCGCCTATCAGCTTGGCGGCCTGCGCGGCGTTGAGGTAAACCGCCCCGCTCAGGGCGTAGGTGCCTATCTTCCCGGAGTAAACCCCGTTCTTCAGATAGGTCACCTCGTCCACCCGCGCGGCCGCCGGCGCGCAAAAAACCGCCGTCACGAACAAACACATCAGTATTCTTTTCAGCATAAACTCCCTCTCCGATCCCCGATCTTTGATCCCCGACTCCCGGCCCTTGACTCTCGATGCCCTACTCCAATATTATCCGGTAGTCTTCCCAGGTCAATTGGGGGTCGGAGGCCAGCTTCACGCTGCGGTGCACGTTCTTTTCTATCATCCCCTGCTTTTTCTTGAGCACCTCGCAGAGTATAGGGTGCGTAACCACCCTAAGGTTCCCGCCGGGGCGGCCCATGGTGATATTGTGGATCTCGCGCTGTATCTTTATGCGTATAGTTTCGCTGGACAGCACGCGACCGCAGCCATGGCACTCGGGGCATTCCTCGGTAAGCAGGCTGACGGTGCTCTCGCGCTTGCGCTCGCGGGTCATCTCCACCAGGCCCAGCCGCGTGATGGGCAGGATGCGTATCTTGGCCCGGTCGCGGCTCACGGCGGCCTCCATCACGCTGACCACCTTATGGCGGTTGGTGGCCTTCTTCATGTCTATAAAGTCTATCACGATTATGCCGCCGATATTGCGCAGCCTCAACTGGCGCGCCGCTTCCAGGGCCGCCTCTATATTGGTGGCGGTCACGGTCTCCTCCTGGGATTTTGTCCCGGTGAAACGGCCGGTGTTGACGTCGATAGCGCAGAGGGACTCGGCCTCCTGAATGATGATGCTGCCGCCGTTCGGAAGCGGCACTTTTACGCGCCGCAGCTCGTCTATTTCCTTCTCGATGTTGAACGCCTTGAAGATAGGCGTTTTGCTGTCGTACAGCTTTATGCGGTCCTTCAGGTCCGGGGAGATCTTGGCGGCGAACTCCTGGACATTGTGGAAATCGTCCTTGTTGTCCAGCATATAGATGGTGGTTTCCTCGGAGAGGATGTCGCGCGCCACCTGCATGGTCATATCCATGTCCTTATGCAGCAGGGCGGGCGCTTTGGAAGTGTCGAAGCGGGCCTGCACGGTGTCCCACATCTTCAGCAGGTACTTCACCTCGCGTTCCATTTCCTCCTCGGTAGCCCCTTCGGCCTCGGTGCGCACGATGCAGCCCTTGGTGCCCAGGGTCTTGGTGTCGGCGATCTTGCGCATGATCTCGGAAAGCCGCTTGCGCTCCTCGGCGTCCTCTATATTCTTGGAGACGCCGACGAATTCCTGGAAGGGCGTCAGCACCAGGTAGCGCCCCGGCAGCGACACGTCCATGGTCACCTTCATGCCCTTGGTGCTGATGGCGTCCTTGGTAACCTGCACCATCACCTCCTGGTTTTTGCGCAGCAGCTTGTCTATCGGCTCCTTCTGGTTGCCCAGCACGTCGGAGATGTAGATATAGGCGTTCTTGTCCAGGCCGATGTTCATGAAGGCGCTGGAGATGCCGGGCAGCACGTTTTCCACGGCGGCCTTGTAGATGTTGCCCACGATGTTGCCGGAGCTGCGGCGCTCCCAGAACAGCTCGGCCAGCCTGCCGTCCTCCAGTATCGCTATCCGCGTCTCCTCGAACGAGGTGTTGGTGAAAATTTCTTTTTTAACTTTTGCGTTTGCCATAAACTCTCCTTAAATAGGCACAGAACAAGATATCGAAAAAACGACTGCGGCTTCTTCCTTTACCTTTACCTCTGCCTCTACCTTCTTTTAAAATACTTCCAGCCTGCCGCCGGAGTTAAACCAATATAGTTCCCTGCGTACTATGCGTCCGAAAACGGGCTTGCCGCCGGACATAAGCTCCGCCACGATCTCCGGCTTCACGTTCCTGCCCGGCTCCAGCTTCAGCGTAACCTTCAACAGCGCGGAGCCGATGTCGAAAGAGGCCGCCAGCACGGGAGTTCTGGCGTCCAGCAGCCTGCGCTCTCCGGAGGGCTTGACCTTCTCGTAGGGCAGGTTCTTCAGCGCCATAAAGGCGTCCACCGCGGCCTGCGAAAAACCGGCGGGAAATTCGCCCTCCAGAAAATATTCGGCGGCGTTCACGGCGGCTTCTATGGAAGGGAAGAACACCGGGATGCGGCGCGCCGAAACAAGGCGGAAATATGCGTCGTCCAGCGGCAGCAGCTTCTCCGCCGCCGCGGCTTCCCTGGCGAATTCCTCAAGATAGAGATCGGCATATTCGCACAGGCTTTCATGGCCCACCGAGACCGCCGGGCCGAAGGCCATGCGCGGCATCGGCTGTCCGCCGGCCTTTGCCGGGCAGAACTTAAGCCCGCAGGCCGCGGCCCTCCCGCGCAGTATTTTTATCTGCTCCAGATGGCTGAGGTCCTTCGCCGCTTCAAGCCGCGCGAATTTAAGCCGTATCCGCGATTTAGGTCCTTCGTTCATAAAATATCAGACCAGCGCGTATCTCCGCGAGTACACCGACTCCGCTATGCCCAGCGCCGCCAGCGTCGCCACCAGGTTCGACCCGCCGTAGGAAAGCAGCGGCAGCGGGACTCCGGCCACGGGGGCCAGCCCCAGCAGCATGCCGAAATTTATGCAGAAATATACCAGGAACATCCCGAAGACGCCGCAGTTGACCAGGTAGCCGAAGCGGTCGCGCGCCAGGCGCGCCCCCTGCATCAGCCTGCGCATCAGCAGCACGTAAAGCCCGGTCACCAGCAGCATGCCCCAGAACCCCAGCTCCTCGCCCACCACGGCCAGGATGAAGTCCGTATGCCGCTCGGGCACGAACCCGAGGCGCGACTGCGTGCCGGAAAAAACGCCGCGGCCGAGTATGCCGCCGGAGCCTATCGCGATGCGCGCCTGCAGCAGGTTGTAGCCGGCCCCGCGGGGGTCGGTCTCCGGCGAAAGAAAAACCTCCAGCCGCTTCTGCTGATAGTCCTTCATCTGATTTTTCACAAGCATGCCGGAGAAAAAACCCAGTATCAGCACCAGCGCCGCGCCCGCGAAGTAGACTCCCGAGACGTTGGCGTAAAGCCTCACCGAGAGACGCCACAGCAGCCAGGCGCCTAACACCGCGGCCGCGACGAAGGTCGAGGCGCTGAACCAGGAATCGGACAAGTGGAAAAAGTAGTTTACCAGCGCGTTGTCCAGCAGCTCGGGGGTAAGCGTTATGATGCTCCAGAGGATCGGGAAAAGCGCGGAAATGAAGGCGTAGCCTATGATGATCGACAGATGGAACACGCTCGCGCCGGCGGCGAAAAGCATGATCAGGGCCACGGGGAAAGTGATCAGGATGGCGGAGAAATCAGGCTGTTTTATAAGCAGCAGGAACACGGGAACGCACAGCGCGAAGGCGCCCAGCACCGTAGGTAATTCCCGTATCTTGCCTATGCGCTTGTCCAGAAAATTCGCCAGCACCAGGATAAGCCCCACGCGCGCGAACTCGGAAGGCTGTATCGAGAAGAAAGGCAGGCGGTACCAGGAGCGCGCCCCCTTATCCACCACGCCGAAGATCAGCACCCCGGCGAGGATCGCCAGTATTATGCCGTAAACGAATTTCCACTGGTCCTGATAGATCTGGTAGTTAAGACTCCAGGCCGCGCCGAACACGAGAAGGCCCAGCGGGATGGCGATAAGCTGCACCCTTATGATGCGCGCCTGGGCGGGCAGCACCGCCACCGAGGAGAAAATGGCCGTCGTGCCCACCGCCAGCAGCAGCAGCGCGGAAAGGAAAAGAGCCCAGTCTATCCTGTTTTTTTTGAGCCCTCCCTGGGGAGTGAAGATCATATTATGCCCCCGGGAGAAGCCGGCTGCGGGAGCCCCGGACCCTGCGGCGGCGCGACCGGGGCGGCCGGCCTGTTTTTAGAGGAAAGCTCCGAGCGCAGCGCCGCCTCTATCACGGCCTTGGCTATGGGCGCGGCGGCGGACGCTCCGTGTTCACCATGCTCGACCAGCACGGCTACCGCTATCCTGGAAGGCTCGTTATTGACGGTGGCGTAAGCCACGAACCAGGCGTGGTCCTTTCCTTGCGGGTTCTGCGCCGTGCCCGTTTTGCCGTAAATTTCCGCGCCGGTTATTTTGGCGGCCTGCCCGGTGCCCTCCAGCACCACGCTGTGGAGGCCCTCCCGGATCAGCTCCCAGGTGCTGTCCTTCAGCTGCACGCGGCTTAAAGTCTCGGATTTACCCTGATAAAACAGCTGGCCGTCGCTTTTGACAATGCGGTCCACGTAATAGGGCCGGTGGAAGATCCCGCCGTTGGCGACCGAAGCTATAAGACCGGCGGCCTGCATCGGCGTCATCAGGGTCTCGCCCTGGCCTATGGCCTGGTTCAGGGTGTCGCCGATAAACCAGTAGCTTTTTCTGGCGGCGCGAAGGCTGGGGCCGAAGACGTTCCCGGCTTTCTCTCCGGGCAGCGGGATGCCGGAAGTCTGCCCGAGCCTGAAGGCCCGCGAAAACCTCTCTATCGCCAGGGCGCCGGCCCGCTGGCCGGCGCAATAGAAATAAACGTCGCAGGAGCCGGCCAGCCCTTCGATAAAAGACACCTGCCCGTGCCCTTTCTTCTGCCAGCACTTGAAGATGCGGCTTCCGGCGTCGTAGTAGCCCGGGCAGTAAAATTTTTCGTCCGGGCTTACGCGCCCCGACTCGAGGATGGCGGCGGAAGTTATTATCTTGAAAATGGAGCCGGGCGGATAGCTGCCCTGCAGCGCCACGTTGAATTCGGGGAGGATCTTGCCGGCGGACAGGCCCTCTTTTTCGGAGCCCGACAGCACGAACATATTGGGATCGTAATCCGGGGCGGAGGCGAAAGCGAGCACGGCCCCGCTGCGCGGGTCCAGCGCCACCACGGCGCCTTTGCCGCTTATGGATTTTTTAAGGCCCTCCTCGGCGGCGGACTGGGCTTTCGAATCTATCGTCAGGAAAATGTCCGCGCCGGGGATCCACTTGCGGCTCTCCAGCACGCGGTTCAGCTTGCCCCTGGAGTCGACTTCCAGGTAGATGCCGCCGTCCTTGCCCTTAAGCTCTTTTTCGTACATCTGCTCGAGGCCGGCCTTGCCCAGCCGCGAGTCCATGGAATAATTTTTATCCCTGGAGCGGGAGTCCCATTCCCTGGCGTCCATCCTGCCTATGTAGCCCACCAGGTGGCTCAGGTAGGCGCCGAAAGGATAGTAGCGCCTGGCTTCCACTATGACGTCCACGCCGGGATACAGCGCTTTAAGCTCCGAAAGCGCCAGCATTATTTTAGGCGGCAGGTTTTCAGCCAGGCGCACCGGCTTCTCCCGCGAGGCCGCTTTGTAGATATTCCTGCGCAGCTCGTCGTAGTCGGCGCCAAGCGGTTTGGCCAGCGCCCTGGCCATGCGGTCGATCTCCGGGCCGGTCTTCGCCTGGCCGGGGAAATAGATGAGACTGAAAGAAGGCTTGCTGGTGACCAGAGCCACCTCGTCGGCGGAGAAAATGCGCCCGCGCGGCGCGGCCTGGGCTATGATCTGGGTCCGGTTCTTTTCCGCGATCTCCCGGTAATGGGCCCCTCCCAGCACCTGCAGGTTCACCAGCCGCAGGATGAAGAGGAGCGCGGCCGCGTAGGCCAGTATCCAAAGGAGGTCAAGTCTTTCCTGCGGGATCTGGCGGTCTTTCATAGTATATCCAGCCGCCGCTTAAGACGATAGAACACCTGGAACACTACCGGCACGGCCAGCGCGTTCAGGAACGGCTCCGCCAGAAAGATCTTGATCCCGGCGGGCCTTAGCCCTAAAAAAACCAGGCCGAGGCACTGATAAAACAGCATGCTGAGCCAGGAGAGGGAAAGCGCGGCCACCAGCTGCGAGAAAAAGCTGTCCATGTCGAAATGGCGCTTTACCACATAAACGGCATAAGCCATCACCGAATAAGTGAGGGCGTATCCCCCCAGCACGCTGACCCCCAGCATGTCGGCGTAAAGCCCCAAAAAAAAGCCCCAGGCCACGGCCTTGACCGGCCCGGCGAGGATGGCCGCGCTCAGCGCGGCCGCGAAGATGAAGTTGGGAGCCAGGCCGAAAAAGGCCAGGTTCTGCGTCCACCACCAGTAAAACGAGCCGGAGGCAAGGTAAAGAAGAACTTCAAATATAAACGTCATTATCCTTATCGCCTGTTCGCGGCGGCCTGTTCGCCGTATTGCGCCGCTTCGCCCCACCCCGCGCCGGCCGCCGCCGCGGCCTCCTGCGGCAGGTTGCGCTTCACCACGAAAACCTCTTTAAGCGTGTTTACGTTCACCGCCGGAGTGACGTCGGCGGTTATAAAATTCATGAAAGATTCCCGGGAGTAGACCTTCGCCACCCTGCCCACCGGCACGCCCGCGGGAAAAAGCAGGCCGCCCGGAGCGGTTGTTATCTCCGCGCCTTCCGTCAGCGCGGATTCCTCCGGAACATAGTTCACCTTCAGCAGCCAGGAGCCCTTTCCCTCGACGAGCGCCTCGAGCCCGGCCGGGGCTATGGCGCACACCGCGGAAGCGGCGCTGTTGGTTATCAGCAGCACTTTGGAGAATTTGGGATAGGCTTCGAACACCCTGCCGGCCAGCCCGGCCCTGTCGTCCTCCATGCCGAGCACGGTATCGTTGACCGCTATGCCGTCGTCGGTGCCCTTGTTTATGAAAAAGGAGCCGTACCAGTCGGCCGGCGTCTTGCTGACCACTCTGGCCCAGGAGCCGGCCCAGGGGAGGGTCCGGGAAAGGCGCATTTCTTTCGCGAGCCTCTCGTTCTCGGAAACCAGCGCGGAGGCGCTCAGGAGCTTCACCTCCTGCTCCTTAACCTTGTTCTTGAGGGCGCGGTTCTCCTGGTCGGTCTCGAGCAGGGCCAGGAAATTAGAGGGGACGTTGCGCACAAAATACCCGTACCTGGCGCCTAAATGCAGCGAGGGGTAAAGGCTGTAGCTGGCCGCTATCCGGGCCGTATGCGCTGCTTTAGAAGCGGGGAAAAGAAGAAGGAGGACCGACAGGACGGCAAAAAAAACTATCGCGTAGTTGGCTGCGTCCTTTTCTCTGCTCATCGCCTGTCACCCTGAGGGCCCAGCCTGAAAGACCGCCCCGCCATGCCGCCAGGCACGGAGGGATCAACTGCGGTATGAATTCAGGAATTCGGGGCGCTGGATCTTATCCAGCTCTTCAAGATACTTCCCGCAGCCTAAGGCGACACAGCTCAAAGGATCGGCAGCCCTGTGGACGGGCAGTTCAGTTTCCTGCCGGATAAGCTCCGGGAAGCCGCGCAAAAGCGACCCCCCCCCGGCCAGCACCATCCCGCGGTCCACCAGGTCCGCGGAAAGTTCGGGCGGAGTAGCCTCCAGCACCTGCTTGATAACGTCCACAATAAGCTGGACAGGCTCCATCAGGGCCTGCCTTATCTCTTCAGAAGTCACAAGAATCGTCTTGGGCAGGCCCTTGGCCTGGTCTCTGCCCTTAACTTCTATGGTTTTTTCTTCTTTTAAATGGAAAACCGATCCGATCTGTATCTTTACCTCTTCCGCGGTAGTTTCGCCTATGACTAAATTGTGCTTGCGCCTGAAATACTGGACAATGCAGTCGTCCATCTCGTCGCCGGCCACGTCGATGGACTTCGCCACCACCATGCCCCCGAGGGAGATCACCGCCACTTCGGTAGTGCCGCCGCCTATATCGCAGATCATGCTCGCGTGCGGCTCCGAAACCGGCAGGTCCGAGCCTATGGCGGCGGCCATCGGCTCCTCTATCAGCTGCACCTCGCGGGCGCCCGCCTGCTCGGCGGATTCCTGCACGGCGCGCTTTTCGACTTCGGTTATACCCGACGGAATGCCTATCACTATGCGGGGGTGCAGCAGGCTGCGCCTGTTGTGCACCTTGCGGATAAAATACTTTATAAGCTCCTGTGTAAGCTCGAAATCGGCTATCACCCCGTTCCTGAGCGGGCGCACGGCCATGATGTTCGACGGGGTGCGGCCGAGCATCAGCTTGGCCTCCGCGCCCACGGCCAGGACTTTCCGCCTGTTCTTGTCTATGGCGACTACGGAAGGCTCGCGCAGGACGATACCCTTGCCTTTTACATAGACAAGGGTATTCGCTGTGCCGAGATCTATTCCGATATCGTTTGAGAACAGGCTGAAAAAGTAATCGAACATTCCCATTAAATTACCATTAAACCAGCTTCACCAGCGCGGCCTCGGCGGCGTCGCCGCGGCGGGCGCCCAGCTGCAGTATGCGGGTAAAGCCGCCGTCGCGCTCTTTATAGCGGGGGGCCAGGACGTCGAACACCTTGTGGTATACGACCTTGTCCCGGATGACGCGGCGCACTTCCACGCGGCGGTTGTTCTTGGCGTCGGCTATCACGCGCTCCACCACGCGGCGGAGCTCCTTGGCCTTCGGGAGGGTGGTCTCCACCTTCTCGTGCAGCAGCAGGCTCGTGGCCATGTTGGAGAACATGGCGCGGCGGTGAGAGCCGGTCCTTGAAAGTTTTCTGGCGCCCAGGTTGTTTATCATAAGGGTTCCTTAAACGGTATAGCTCAGTCTATCTTCATTCCGAGGTCAAGGCCCATTTCCTTCAGCTTTTCCTTGATCTCGTCGAGAGATTTCTGCCCGAAATTCTTCACGGCCAGCAGGTCGTCTTCGGACTTGCGGACCAGCTCGCCTATGGTGCGGATGCCGGCCACCTTCAGGCAGTTGGACGCGCGGGAGGACAGCTCGATCATCTCGACGCCCTGGTCCAGCTTGCCTGAGAGCTCGCCGCCGGCTTCCTTCTTGGCCTCCTCGGCCTTGGCCGGCGCCTTCGCGGCTTCCTCCGCCGGCAGGAACGGCATGATGGAGCGGCGCAGCAGCGCGGCGGTGTTGCTTACGGCGTCCGACGGGGATACGGTGCCGTCGGTCCAGACCTCGAGCACGAGCTTGTCGTAGTCGGTGCGCTGGCCCACGCGGGCGTTCTCCACGGTGTAATGGACTTTCTGGATCGGTGAAAAAATGGCGTCCATCGGGATGAAATCCATCGGAAGGTTCATGCGGGCGCGGATCTCGTCGGAAGTGAGGTAGCCGGAACCGCGGGCGATCTCCAGCTCGGCCTCGAACTCGGCGCCGGATTCCACGTGCGCCAGCACAAGGTCCTTATTGATGATCTCCACGTTGGAGTTCTCGCGGATATCGGAAGCTTTCACTTCCTTCTTGCCCTTCACGGAGATCTGCACCGTCTCGGGGCCCTCGCCCTTGAGGCGCACGCGCAGCTTCTTGAGGTTGAGCACGATATTGACCACGTCTTCCTGCACGCCGTTGACGGCGGCGTATTCGTGCCTGGCGCCTTTTATGCGCACGGCCACCACGGCCGCGCCTTCGAGGCTGGAGAGCAGGATGCGCCGCAGCGAATTGCCTACGGTGTGGCCGTAGCCTTTTTCGTAGGGCTCGGCGGTGAACCTGGAATAATTTTCCGTCTTCGACTTATCGTCTATGTTAAGCGCTTCGGGAATAACCAGCTGCTTTGAGAAAGTTGCCATTAAAAACCTCGCTTACTAGTTGGAATATAATTCAACCGCTGCTTATTTGGAGTAGAACTCGACGATGAGCTGCTCATCGACGGAGATGCTTGACTCCGCGCGGTCCGGCCAGCGCACCAGCTTGCCTTTTTTGGAGCCGGCGTCCCACGACAGGAAGCTCGGGCGCTGGGTGGTCTTCTCGGCGTGCTCCATCCCCTGCTTCACCAGCACCGTCTCCGCCGTCTTCGGATCGATAGAGATCTCGTCTCCGGGCTTAAGGATGGCGGAAGGGATATCGAGGCAGCGGCCGTTGACTTTGATGTGGCCGTGGTTGACAAGTTGGCGGGCCGCTTTGAGCGACACCGCGAAGCCGAGGCGCCGCACCACATTATCGAGGCGGACCTCCAGGAAGCGCAGCAGGGCCGCGCCGGTCTGGCCCTTGTCCTTGGAGGCCTTGGCGAAGAAACGCTTGAACTGGGTTTCGGTCACCTGGGCGGAAAGGCGGGCGATCTGCTTCTCGCGCAGATGTTTGCCGTAATCGGACATCTTGGTAGGCCGCTTGCCGGCGGAGAAGCGCTTCTCTTTTTCGGCTTTCTGCGCGCGGTCCACAAGGCAGTTGGTGTGGCATTTCGTTCCCTTAAGGAACATCTTCTGGCTCACTTTTACGCATTTCTTGCAGCTGGGTCCGGTATATCTCGACATTAAAGTCTCCTTGCTATATTCGCCTTGCGGGCGTTATTATACTCTGCGCGCCTTGGGCGGCCTGCAGCCGTTGTGCGGTATAGGGGTGATGTCCTTGATGGACACCACGTGTATGCCGCTCTGGGCTATCCCGCGGATGGCGGTCTCGCGCCCCGGTCCGGGGCCGCTGACAAAAACCATGGCCTGCCGCACGCCGTAATCGGCGGCCTTGGCCGAAGCTTTGGCCGCGGTGATCTGCGCCGCGAAGGGCGTGCCCTTCTTGGTGCCGCGGAAGCCGTTGCCGCCGGAGGTGGACCAGGCGATCACGCCGCCCTTCTCGTCGGTAAAGGTGATTATCGTGTTATTGAACGAGCAGTTGACGTACACGCGGGCGAACGCCACTGTCCGGTAGCGGCGCTTAGGCTGCGCCTTCTGGTCGGTTTTCTTCGCCCCGTCCTGGGGCTGCTGGTTTTTATTTTCGTCTGCCATATTTTTAAATCATCCTCCGTTTGATTCGGGTCGAGCGGAGGTAAAGTTCAGAGCAAGAATCTGCCGCCGCTTTACCTCTGCCTTAACCCGTCCGCCTTAAGCCTTGGCGGTAGCCGCCGCCGCCTTGGCGGATGAACCCACCGTCCGTCTCCTGCCCCGGCGCGTGCGGGCGTTAGTGCGGGTGCGCTGGCCGCGCGTGGGCAGGTTCCTGCGGTGTCTGTAGCCGCGGTAGCTGTTTATCTCCACGTAGCGCTTCAGGTTGGAAGTGATCTCACGGCGGAGCTCGCCCTCAACCTTGAACTCCTTCGCGATGAAGGCGTTAAGCAGACCCACCTGGTCCTCGGTAAGATCTTTCACCCTCATATCGGGGTTGACCTGGCCCTTGAGGCCTTCAAGTATTTTTTTGGCCATCGGGCGCCCGATCCCGAAAACATAAGACAGGGCAATGCTGATTTTTTTCTCTCTGGGTAAGTCCACACCTGCTATACGTGCCATACTTTCTCCTCTTTAAAAACATCTGTAATCGTTAATTTCCGTGAACGGCCGGCCGTTCGCTGTTCGCCGCTGACTATCCCTGGCGCTGTTTGTGGCGGGGATCGGAACAGATCACGCGCACCACGCCCTTGCGCTTTACTATCACGCACTTTACGCAAATTTTCTTAACGCTCGCTCTTACTTTCATTGAAGCACCTCGGACCTGTGGTTGCGCCGCATCGGGAGCTCCGCTCGCCGGACGGCTTTATTTTTCCCTGTACACTATCCGGCCCTTGCTGAGATCGTACGGAGACAGCTCGAGCTTGACTTTATCGCCGGGCAGTATCTTTATATGATGGATGCGCATCTTGCCGGAAATGATGCCGAGTATCGTTTTGCCCGGAGCGATTTCAACTTTGAAAGTGGCGTTCGGGAGGGACTCTTTTACGATCCCCTCGATCTCTATTTTTTCGCTGTTTTCTGCCATATTTGTATATTATACTAAATAATTAACGGTTAAGGGCCGGAGAGTTTAAAGAGGCTTTTCCGGCGCCCGCACCCGCTAATCAGCCAGACTTAAGATATCGCAGCCGTCCTCGGTCACCGCCACCGTATGCTCGTAGTGGGCCGCCAGGCTGCCGTCCGCCGAGACCGCCGTCCACCCGTCGTTCTTTATCACCACGTCCGCCTTGCCGAGACAGAGCATCGGCTCTATGGCCAGCGTCATGCCGGCCTTCAGCACCGGCCCCGAGCCGGCCCGGCCGAAATTCGGGATGGAGGGCTCCTCGTGGAGATGCCTTCCGATGCCGTGGCCCGTAAACTCGCGCACCACCGACATGCCGTTCTCCAGGGCGTATTTTTCCACCGCGTGGGAGACGTCGCCCAGCCTTGCCCCGGCCTTCACTTCAGAAAGAGCTAGTTCAAGCGACCGGCTGGTCACGTCCATCAGCCGCCTCGCCTGGCCGGAGATCTCGCCGGCCGCTACCGTAACGGCGGCGTCGCCGTAAAACCCGTCGCAGACCGCGCCCATGTCCAGGCTTACGATATCGCCTTCGCGGATAACTCTCCCCGGGCTGGGGATACCGTGCACTATCTCCTCGTTTATGGAAACGCAGAGCGTGGCGGGGTAGCCGCGGTAGCCGAGAAAAGCCGGGACGGCGCCCATTTCGCGGACGCGCCGCTCGGCGAACTCGTCGAGCGCCTCAGTGGAAACGCCGGGCTTGACGCGGGACTTGAGCTGAAGAAGGACCTCCGCGACCACCCGCGAGGCCTTGCGCATGCTTTCTATTTCAGCCCTGGTCTTGATCTCTATCACGGCTTATCGCTTAAGCAGGTCGGCGACTTTCGCGGCCACTGCTTCCGGCGCGAGCCCGCCGTCGATCTTATGAAAATTTCCTGAAGCGCGGTAATACGCCAGCAGCGGCTCGGTCTGGTCCTTATAGACCTGAATGCGCCTTGTCACGACTTCCGGCTTGTCGTCGTCCCGCAGCGTCAGCGGTTTGGCGCAGGCGTCGCAGACGTTCTCCTTGGCCGGCGGATTAGTCAGGACGTTGTAGATCCTGCCGCAGCCGGAACAGGTGCGCCGCGCGCCCAGGCGCCTTACGACCTCTTCCTCCGCCACGTTGATAAAGAGCACCGCGTCTATCGACTGGCCGCGGACCGCGAACCAGCTGTCCAGACCCTCGGCCTGATCCACGGTGCGCGGGAAGCCGTCAAAAAGCAGTCCGCGCGTTTCCACGGCCAGGCGCGACTTGAGAACCGCGAGAACCAGTTTATCAGGGACCAGACGGCCGGCCGAAAGATACCCGGCGACCTCCTGCCCGAGCTGGGTTTTTTTGCCTATCTCCTCCCGGAAAATATCTCCGGTGGAAACATGGAACATGCCCAGTTTTTGAGAAATAACCTTTGCCTGTGTCCCCTTTCCGGAACCAGGATACCCTAAGAGAATGATATTCATAAGCTAGTCAGCTGCCGGAGCGCCGCCGCCAGTCACCTTCCGCTCTGGTGCACGGGCCGCAGGCCGCCGGCGGCCCTTCTTCTAACTCCCTACGTTGAACCAGCGGCCTTTTATCCTGGAGTTCTTATAAAAGCCCTCGTAGTTGCGCATGACCAGGTGCGCCTCCGTCTGCGCTATCGTGTCGAGCGCCACGCCCACCACGATCAGCAGCGAAGTGCCGCCGAAATAGAACGGCACGTTGAACTTGGCGCGCAGATAGTCCGGCAGCACTGCTATCAGGGAAACGAACAGCGCACCGCCGAGCGTGATCCTGTTGAGGACCCACTCTATGTGCGCCGCGGTCGGTTCGCCCGGTCGCATGCCGGGGATGAAGCCGCCCCACTTCTTCATATTATCCGCCAGGTCCTTCGGGTTGATGCTGACGGAGTTGTAGAAATAACAGAAGAAGATGATAAGCGCCACATAACACAGCTGATAGAGAATGCTGGAATGGTTCATCAGGCCCATCAGCTTCTGCGCCCAGAGCGCGTTAGGGTTAAAGGAGCCTATAGTATAGGGCACGCTCAGGAGCGACACGGCGAAAATAACCGCGATAACTCCGGACTGGTCCACCTTCAGGGGCAGGAAGGTGGAAGCGCCGCCGTACATCTTGCGGCCCACCATGCGCTGCGCGTACTGCACCGGGATCTTGCGCTGCGCGGTTTCCACCCAGATGACGAAACCCACGATAAGAAGCACCATGGCGACGATCAGAATGCCGGAAAGCAGGCTGACTTCGTCGATCTGGATAAGCCTTATCATGTCCAGAACGGCCGAGGGCAGCCGGTCCACGATGCCCGCGAAGATGATAAGCGAGATGCCGTTGCCGATGCCGCGTTCGGTGATCTGCTCGCCCAGCCACATCACGAAGACGGTGCCGGTGACCAGCGTAAGCACGGTCACGAAGTAGAAGGCGAAGGTCGGGTTGGTCACGATGGTGGGGCCGCCGCCGGCCTGCATCTTGGTCATCGCTATGGTGAGGCCCAGCGACTGGAAAGCCGCCAGGAACAGCGTGAAATAGCGCGTGAACTGCACGATCTTCTTGCGGCCGCTTTCGCCTTCTTTCTGCAGGCGGTCGAGCGCCGGGAAGATGTGAGCGCCCTGCACCAGG
>CAIQNV010000129.1 GCA_903873295.1 uncultured Elusimicrobia bacterium | reverse complement strand
TCAAAGAAACTTGGAATTACAGAGGAATGGGTTAGGGATCTGATTGCAAAAAATGAAATTAAAGCCGTAAAAATCGGTCAATGGAAAATCAGGCCCCAAGATTTACAGCGGTTTGTTAAATCCAGAAGCAATTAAATAGACGTTTCAGCTAAGTCTCTGGTATCTTTCTCTCGGTGGATGAAATAGAGGCCGACTATTGCATAAGGGGAATACATGTCTGATAATGAAAAGAAAATTATTGAGCTTAAAGAGAATTTAAGCAATCCTACTGCTTGTGTGCGCGAATCATCGGCTGTTGTATTAGGGGGAATAGGCCCCGATGCTAAAAGTGCGGTTTCAGATCTTGCAAAAGCATTAAGTGATTCTAATGCTGCTGTGCGCATTGCCGCCGCAAATGCTTTGGGTGAAATAGGGAGTGAAGCAAAAAGTGTTGTTCCTGAACTTGTAAAAGCGACAAACGATTTTAATGAGCATGTGTCTCAAGCTGCTACCGTTGCTTTGGAGAAAATAAACACACAATGAAGAAACTGGATAGGCTGCTGGTGCTGGTGGTGATTGTTTTGCAAATCATGATTTTGACTAGGATGGGCGGTCTCGCCAGTAAAGCTACCGCTGCAACATCAGTCTTAGACATTCCGCGCTTTCAATGGGACAGCAATTCCCATTACTCAAACGACACCTGGCAGACCACTATGGACAGATTCACAAACAAGCTCACAGATTGGGCGGAAAAAATGAATCAATGGAATAAAGATGTAGCCGGACGCATGGATAGCGTTGAACAACGCTTGGCTGCTTTGGAAAATGTTAAAACTCCTGCACTTAAAAAGACTGTGCGTAAATAATAAGGATACCATGAATAAACCAATTGGGATTAAAGGGGAGATTTTGGGATACGGTTTGGCAATATTGGTTTCAATATGTCTTTTGTGTTTTATCGTAATTATTCACAACACAACAGGGTTGGATATAATGCTGTTAATAGCAGTAGCTGCGGCATTGACTGCGTTGGATTCCTCAAAAATCGAACTTACTAAATACAAATCAGCAATTTCCTGGGATCCGATTTTTTTGTTTATATTAATTATGGTGTTTGGGGTAATTGTATTCCCTTGGTATTTGTTGATGAGGTATAAAATTAAGAGAGGGTTAGCTCAATTAGAAGCAGATGGGAATAGTGTCACTAATTCGCAGTCGCCAGGCAAGGCTATTGGATATATTGATTCAAATTTAATGGAAGGGGAACATGTAATTTATAGAGCCAAATTGCATTGGATGGTATTTGCCTGGCCAATAATATGGTTCTATTCGAATTCTTTAGTTGCCTATGTGAAGGGGCCAGATTCGGCGAAAAACTTATTTTTTTCCTTAGCAGTTATTACCGCCATATCTGCCTTAATAACTTACAAGACATCGGAATTCGGAATCACAAATAAGCGCATCTTGATAAAATTCGGATTTATAAGACGGAGATCTCTTGAGACTTTACTTACAAAAGTGGAAGGTATTCAAATTGAGCAAGGTATTTTTGGGAGAATGTTGGATTATGGGACGATAATAATAACCGGTACGGGTGGAACTCATAGCCCTTTCAAAAAAATAAGCCTGCCGCTTGGCTTTAGAAAAGCAGCTCAGGAACAAATTGAGCTTGCCCAAAAACATGGTTCATAATTTTATGTAGTGATGACCGGTGTTGAAAAAGACTGTATGAAATCTTTTGAGCAGGTGGGTGTTAAGGGATAAATGGCAATATGTGTTTTTTGTGGGACAGAATTAACACCCGATAATGCCCATCTTGAGCATGTAATCCTAAATGCCTTGGGCGGAAGGCTAAAGTCAAGAGAATTAGACTGTAAATCCTGCAATAATGAGTGCGGATCAGACTGTGACGCGCGATTAGCTGAAGATATGGGGCCGCTTGCGAATTTACTTGGGATTCAGCGTGAAAGTGGCCAGCCTCAACCTATTATCGGCAAACTTAACGGCAAACCAATTAAAATTCTTACTGGAGGAAAACCAGAAGCCATGCGTCCGGTAGTTGAGATTGAGAAAAAGGATAAGCAAATCAATATTCATCTGGCTGCCCGGAGTACTTCAGAGGCAAAACAAATCCTACAGGGGATAGCAAAGAAATACCCAATCAAATTAGATGAGGCTCTTGCGGCGACACAGGTTAAGCGTGAGCATATTGATGAATATGTAGAGTTTAATTTGGCTCATGGTGGAACGGATACTTTTAGGGCTATAGTTAAAATCGCCTATCTTTTTCTGAAATTAAGAAAGCCTGTATTGAAATTGGATACTGAAGCAGATTTGATTGCATTTATCAAAGTAAAACGTGACTTTAGGTTTGTCTATTACTTTTATCCCGAGAAGGAGTTTGTTGAAAAACAACCAGGCCAGATACTACACTCTATAGTCATTAAGAGTTACCCTGCGGAGAAGATGTTGGTAGCATATATAGAGTTATTTAGTGTGTTTTCATTTGCAGTTCTTCTTTCATCTAATTTTTCAGAAGATATCGAAGAAACTTATGTTTTTGACTTAATTAGCTTAAGAGAATTAAATCCCCCGAATTTAAATATCCCTACAGTTACACTTAAAACACTCAATCATGTTTTTACGGCAATGCCTTCTCCAACTGATAGTGTCACGAAGAAGTACGAAAACTTCTTGCGTTTTGCATTGCAGCGTCAGCATGCGGTATATCAAAAGGAAATGATAGAGCGGGCTTTACAGAAATCGCTAAAGCGTTACCCTGAAGGGACCGTGATAACCAAAGAGATGATGAACGAATTCCATTCGGCTCTAATGGAAGAGATTACGCCATATATTATTCACGCCATAAAACGGACAGAGTAATGTGGAATATTAAATTTCTAACTAAAGGTCTTTATGTCTCGCAGCCGAGCAGACTGGTGCGCCTTATAGCAGCAAAGAGTTGATGCGCGCGGGGAATAATTTCTGCGTTGTACGGACGCCGAAGGCGGACGGGAGCGGCCAGCAGGCCGCGCATAGGAGGTGGCAATAAGATGCCGCCTACCTTGGGAGCAGGTGCAAGGCGCGTTAGTGCCGCCGCCCTGCGAACCCGCCTTCTCGCGGCAAGGAGCAGTGCGGGGCCGCGCTTCGTGGCCACGCCTGCGACGACATCTCGCGGATAAGTTCGGGACTCCTTCGTCAAAACAGATCGACAGCGGTATTTACAATGTTTCCTCGGGGTGTTGCGCGAAGTAACCTCGAACTTTGATGGTGAAGCTCCGTATTATTTACGGAAATAAAAGTCCCCGCAAGGGGATTTTTTATTTGACAGGCAAGTTCTTATTAAGGTATATTTAAGCAAACCCCTGAGGCATCATTCATATATCATCCATGGGGGGAAATTAAGGAGGAAGTATAATAATGAAAAACAATAAAAAGGGCTTCACCCTGATAGAGCTCATGATCGTCGTCGCCATCATCGGTATTCTGGCTGCCATAGCCATCCCGAAGTTCGCCGACCTCATCAACAAAGCGAAGGAAGGCTCCACGAAAGGCGCCCTCTCCTCAGTGCGCAGCGCCATACAGGTGTACTACGGCGACAATGAAGGCTGGTTCCCCGCTGCTGAGACACCTACTCTCGCCAGCCTTACCACCAACGCCAAGTATATCGGCGAAATTCCTATGGCCAAAATGCCTGGCACCACGCATGTTGATTCCAGGTCTATAACCTCCCTTCCTGCCGCCGGCACCGCCATCACCGACGGAGGCGGCTGGGGTTACGGCGACAATTCCACGATCGCCTTAACCTGGGGTAACTTCGTCGTCAACTGCACGCACGAGGACATAAAGGGCCGCGCCGACAGCGTCGGTGCCGCCACGCCCTGGTCGACCTTCTAATTAAAGGATTGACTCTAAAAAACCCCGCGCATAATAGCGCGGGGTTTTTTTATTTCAGGGCAATTAGTTAGAATATCAATATGCTTATAGTCATAACAGCTTTCGCGCTGGGCCTGCTGCTGGGCAGTTTTCTCAATGTCTGCATCGCGCGCCTGCCTAAAGACGAGTCTATAGTCTTTCCGGCGTCGCGCTGTCCTAAATGTCTGACCCCCATTAAGTTTTACGATAATATCCCGGTATTAAGCTTTGTTTTTCTCAAGGGGCGCTGCCGCTCCTGCAGGGAAATGATCTCATTTAAGTATCCCTTCATAGAGCTGCTCACCGGGCTGGTGACGGCCCTCCTGGTCTTCAAATGGTGGGGAAATCCCTTTTGGCTTGGCGTCAGTCTGCTGTCGGCTTATGTTCTTATCGTAGTAAGCGTTATTGATTTCGAGACGATGCTTATTTCAGACGCCTTCTCGCTGGCGCTTTTTATTCTGGGCCTGGCCGGCAGTTTTTTTAATCCGCATTTTCAGGGCGGCTGGGGAGAGCGCCTGGCTTCTTCGGCCATCGGCGCGGCGGCCGGAGGCGGCTTTATCTGGGCGCTGGCTATGCTCGGCAAGAAAATTTACAAGAAGGACGCGGTGGGCGAAGGGGACATCTTCCTGATGGGCGGCATAGGCGCGCTTTGCGGCTGGCAGGGGGTTTTTACGGCCGTTATCATGGCTTCGTTCTTCGGTTCGGCATACGGCGTTAGTCTGCTGCTGCTGAAGAGGGCGGACCGGATGTCGCATATGCCCTTCGGTCCTTTCCTGGCGCTGGGCGCGGTAATAAATTTGTATTCCCTGATCAGGCCGGAAGATTTTTTTATTGTGCTGCCTTTCTGAAGAACTGCGACTGCAAAGGAAAGAGGCTGTTCGCCTGCTGGCGAAGCAGCCTCCTTCTTTTGCGCGGGAAGGTTGGCCACAACTCCACTCCCGGCCGTCGCCGGTCGTGGGTCGCGGCCCCGCCTCCGCCCTGCGGCCTGCTGGCCTCGAGCGTCCGGCTTTCAACTCCCTGCGCGAGCCATAATTATGGCTCGCTTCCCGCGCTTGTAAATAAAAAGGCCGTTCGCTAAAGCGAACGACCAATTTAAATTAATGCGCGGGAAGGGAGTTGAACCCATAAGACCTTGCGGTCACACGGTTCTGAGCCGTGCGCGTCTGCCAGTTCCGCCACCCGCGCATAAATGATTTCTGGCAAGAAGTATGGTTGGGGAAGGATTCGAACCTTCGTAGGGCGTAGCCCGACGGTTTTACAGACCGTTACTTTTGACCGCTCAGTCACCCAACCACGATTTAAAGAACATAAACTTCAGAACATTAATTATAGCAAAAAAACCTGCGCTGGCAGAAACAGCTCTGCCGATGAAGCCCGGACAATTCCTGCCCGGACGGGTTAAAATAGTATAATTTAAAAGGCCGGATATTAATAAAACTAATATCGGGGCGGCCGGCAAAGCGGGCCGGCGCGGCAAAGGAAATCTTATGTGCCTGGCGGTTCCCGGAAAAATAACTTCGATAAAAGACAATAACGCCGAGGTTGATTTCAGCGGCGTAAAGCGCGCCGTCTCCCTCGATCTGGTGCCCGCCGCCAAAAAAAACGATTATGTGCTGGTTCACGCGGGCTTCGCCATACAGGTGCTGGAGCCCGGCGAGGCGGAAGAGACGCTCAAACTTTTCAGGGAGATCTACGGGCGGGACCACGGCGACGCTTCCGGCCCGCTGGGGCATAACAGGCCATGAAAGCCGCCGCTGAGCGCTTTTCCTCTCCCTTGTGGCGCGACCGCGCCCTCGCCGCCTCCGCCATTTCAGAGATGACAAAGCTGGCTGCCGCCGCCGCCGCTGAAAAAGGCGAACGGGTTAATTTCATGGAAGTCTGCGGGACGCATACCATGGCCATAGCCGCCAGCGGCATGCGCAAGCTTTTCCCGAAGGAACTGCGCATGCTTTCCGGACCGGGCTGCCCCGTCTGCGTCACCTCGCAGGGCGACATCGACCGGATACTGGCGCTTGCCGAAATTCCGGGCGTGATAATCGCCACCTTCGGCGATATGCTTAAGGTAAAGGGCTCAAAAGGCCTTGACCTCGGCTCGGCGCGCGAGCGCGGCGCGGACATCCGGCTGGTCTATTCCCCGCTGGACGCGGTGGCCCTGGCAGCCGCGGCACCCTCCCGCGAAGTGGTCTTCATCGGCGTCGGTTTTGAAACCACGGCTCCGGTAATAGGAAGCGCGGTGGTCCGGGCCAAAAAGGCCGGGCTTAAGAATTTTTCTTCTACCGCGTTCTTTAAACTTGTCCCGCCCGCGCTGGAGCTGCTGCTTTCCGATCCGGAGAATAAAATACACGGGTTCCTGCTGCCCGGCCATGTCAGCGCCATAATCGGCACAGGGCCTTATAAATTCGTCGCGGAAAAATACCGCGTCCCCTGCGTGGTGACGGGCTTTGAGCCGCTGGACATCCTGGCCGGCATCAACATGCTGCTTAAACAGGTGATCTCAGGCGAGCCCCGCGTGGAGGATGAATATTTCAGGGCCGTGCGTGCCGGGGGCAATCCCGCCGCGCAGGAACTCATGCGGGAAGTCTTCTCCGTCTCGACGGCCTCCTGGCGGGCTATCGGTCCGGTCAAAAACACCGGGCTTGAATTTTCAAAGGCCTACGCCGCTTTCGACGCGATCAAGCGCTTCAAGATAAAATACGCGGAAGCCCCGGAGCCCGCGGGCTGCCTTTGCGGGAAGATGCTGCTCGGCAAAGCCCTGCCGCCGGACTGCCCGCTTTTCGGCGGGGCCTGCACCCCTTCTAACGCCGTCGGCCCGTGCATGGTCTCCTCCGAGGGAGCCTGCGCCGCCTGGTTCAAGTACGGGGCCTGAAATTTATGAACATAGAAACTCTTAAGGTTTTCCGGGACCTCTCAGACACCGGCAGTTTCTCGAAAACGGCCGACCTGAACTATATCTCCCAGTCCGCCGTCAGCCAGCAGATAAAAAAGCTGGAGCTTATACTTAAGTGCAGGCTCTATACCCGCCAGGCCGGTAAAATACTGCTGACGCCCTGCGGCGAAAAATTTTACGAGGCCTCGAAAAAAGTGGCGGTCATCTATGAGGGGGCGCTCAAAAGCATCCGCTCCCTCAGCGAGGAGCGGCAGGACGACGAGGTTAAAATTTCCACCATCTACAGCGCCGGCGTCTACATAATCCAGGGCTATATAAAACAGTTCATCGCGCGCAACCCCGGCGCCAGGATAAGCGTGGAGTACCGCCAGTTCTCCCAGATATATTCCGATATCACCTCCGGCCGGGCCGACTTCGGGTTCATGGCCTGCCCCTACCGCAAGGCGCCGGGGCTGGCCATGGTGCCGGTCGCGAAAGACGAGATGGTCCTTATCGCCGGGGCCGCCTCGCCGCTGGCCGGGCGGAAAGCCGTAAGCGTTAAAGAACTGAACGGCCTCGATTTCATCCACTTCGACCGGGTCTTCCCGTCGCGGCGCTACATAGACTCTTTTCTGCGGCGCCATGGGATCAAAGCCCGCATAAAGATGGAGCTGGACAACCTGGAGACCATTAAGACCGCCGTAGCTTCGGGCGAGGGCGTCTCGCTCGTCCCCCGCTCTTCCATCCGGGAGGATGAGAACGGCTCAACGCTGCATGTGCTTAAGATCGCGGACGCCGAATTCCTGCGCCCCATTTATCTGATCTACAGCCGCGAGCGCAAACTTTCGCCGTCGGCGAAGAACTTCATGAGCATTTTTGACGGCCACGGGAAAGCCGCCGCGGGGAGGCTTTAAATGGCTGCCTTGTCGAAAGTGGCGCTTGCCCACGGCAGCGGAGGCCGCCTCAGCCGCGAGCTCGTCGAAAGCGTTTTTTTAAAAAGTTTTTCCAATCCTTCGCTGCTGCCGCTGGAAGATTCCGCCGAGGTCAGGATCCCGGGCGCGACCCTGGCCTTCACCACGGATTCCTATGTGGTTACCCCGGTGGAATTCCCCGGGGGGGACATAGGCCGGGTGGCCGTCTGCGGCACCGTCAACGACCTGGCGGTGAAAGGCGCCCGCCCGCTGGCGCTCTCGGCCGGCTTTATCCTCGAGGAGGGTTTCTCCGGCGATCTGCTCGCCCGCATAACCGCTTCGATGCGCCGCGCCGCCGACGAGGCGGGCGTGTCCATCGTAACCGGCGACACTAAGGTCGTGGAGAAGGGCAAGGCCGACGGTATTTTTATCAATACCTCGGGGATAGGCCTTATTCCCAGGGGCAGGAGGCTCGCTTCCTCCTCCGTAAAGCCGGGCGATATTATAATAGTGAGCGGCAATCTGGCCGACCACGGAGTAGCCGTGATGAACGCTCGTAACAGGCTGGGTCTTGGGGGCGCTATAAAGAGCGACGCCGCCCCGCTGAACGGCCTTATCGAGGCGGCGCTTAAGATCCCCGGAGCGCGCGCGATGCGCGATATTACCCGCGGCGGGCTGGCCACGGTGCTTAATGAGGTTTCCGGCGCCTGCGGGCTTACCGCCGAGGCGGACGAGGAGGCCGTGCCCGTCTCCGCCGCCACCCGCAACGCCTGCGCTTTGCTCGGCCTGGACCCCCTGTACGTAGCCAACGAGGGCAAGATCGTGATCTTTGCCGCGCCCGGCGCGGCCGCGAAGATCCTTAAAGCCCTGCGCTCCCACCGCTACGGCAGAGACGCCGCCATAGCGGGCCGCATGCTGAAAGAAAATAAACCGCAGGTGCGCCTGAACACCGCCATAGGCGGCTCGCGCATAATGCTTATGCTAGAGGGCGAGCAGCTGCCCCGCATCTGCTAGGCCCGAAATGTCACAGGTTATAAGGAAAAGAATTTTGGTCAAAGGCGTAGTGCAGGGCGTGGGATTCCGGCCGCATGTTTATAAACTGGCGCTGGAGCGCGCGCTGGGCGGCTGGGTGAAGAACGACGCCTCCGGAGTAACGATAGAGGCGGAAGGGCCCGGCGGTGAGGTCGAGGCGTTCGTAAAAGATATAAGCCGGCGCAGGCCGGCGGCAGCCAGGATAGATTCGGTCTCCTCCTTCAGCCTCCCGGTCTCCGGAAAGAAAACTTTTTTTATCGCTAAGAGCGGCGGCAGAGCCCCGGCCTCCGCGATGATCCCAGCCGACCTCGCGCTTTGCACGGATTGCCGCCGCGAGCTCCTGGACCCCTCGGACAGGCGCCACCTGTACCCCTTTACCAACTGCACCAATTGCGGCCCGCGCTACACCATTGTTAAAACCGTGCCCTACGACCGCCCGTTCACTACGATGGCCGGTTTCGCAATGTGTCCCGGCTGCCTGCGCGAATACGGCGACCCCCTTGACCGCCGCTTTCACGCCCAGCCCAATGCCTGCCCGGTCTGCGGGCCTTCCGTAACACTCAAGGCGGGAGGGAAAATATCCAGCGGTCCGGCCGCCCTTGAAAAGACGGCGCAGCTCCTCATCTCCGGCAGAGTGGGCGCGCTGCAGAGCCTGGGCGGCTTTCATCTGGCCTGCCGCGCCGACGACGAGGGCGCTATAGCCGCGCTGCGCCGGGCCAAGCGCCGGCCGCACAAACCTTTTGCCGTAATGCTTCCCTCAATAGCCGCGGTCCGGGAATTCTGCCTGGTCTCAAAACTCGAGGCGGCCGCCCTCGCCTCGCCGGAGGCCCCGGTGGTCATGCTGCGCCGCCGCTCGCGCGCGTTCGAGTCCGCCGCCCCGGGGCTTTCAAAGCTGGGCGTGATGCTCCCTTATACGCCGCTGCACGCCGCGCTATTTTCCCTGCTGGAGAAGAAGGGCTTTAGCGGCCCGTTGGTCATGACCTCCGGCAATTTCCGCGACGAGCCTATCTGCAAAGATCTGCCCGAAGCTCTGAAGCGGCTTTCAGGCGCGGCCTCTTTTACTCTTTCGCACGACCGCCCTATCCATAACAGGGCCGATGACAGCGTGGCTTTCGAGGCCGGCGGAGCCCTGCGCCTGGCGCGCCGGGCGCGGGGCTTCGTGCCTGCGGCGGTAAAGCTGGCTTCCGGCGGAAGGTCCGTGCTGGCCTGCGGCGCCGACCTGAAAAACGCTTTCTGCCTGACCCGCGGGCAGGAGGCTTTTCTTTCCCAGCATATAGGCGACCTGGCCGAGCCGCAGAATCAGGACTTTTTCCGGGAGACTCTCTTCAACCTGGGCCGGCTGCTGAAAGTTTCTCCGGCCGTGACCGCGCACGACCTGCACCCGGACTACGCTTCGACCGCTATTGCCCTCGGCCTGCCGGGCAAAAAGCTGGCGGTGCAGCATCACGCCGCGCACGCGCTGAGCGTTGCGGCCGAATACGGCCTGGAAGAACCTTTTTTGGGGATCTCTTTCGACGGCACCGGCTATGGTTCCGATGGCAGGAGCTGGGGCTCGGAATTTCTGGTCTTCGAAGGGAGAACCTGGCGCCGCGCCGGGCACTTGAAATATTTCGCCCTGCCGGGCGGCGATCTCTGCGCCTTCGAGCTGTGGCGGCCCGCCCTGGCGCTGATAAAGGCGGCTTTCGGGCCCGGCTGGGTCTCTTCCGCCGGGAAGCTTTTCCGGGCCGTGCCGCCGGGGAAGCTGCTCACCGTAGAGCGGATGATAGACGCCGGAGTAAATTGTCCGCAAACTTCCGGCATGGGCCGTCTTTTGGACGCTTTCAGCTTCATAGCCGGTGTCCGTACGGAAGCCACTTATGAGGCGCAAGGCCCGATGGAACTGGAGAGCCTGCTGCCGGGCGGGAAAGCCGGCGGCGCTTACCGGTTTAATACAAGTGAAGCTTCCGGCTGTCTTGAAATAGACCCGGCCCCGGCGGTGAAGGCGGCCGTGGCCGACAGGCGGGCCGGCAGGCCGGCGGCCTGTATTTCAACGCGCCTGCACTCCGGTCTCGCCCGTGCCGCCGTTGAAAACGCTTTCGCTGTGGCGCGCGGCGCGGGGATTAAAACGGTCTGTCTTTCCGGCGGGGTCTTCCAGAACCGCACATTGCTTGAGCTGGTGACCGCCGGTCTTAAAAATAAAGGCTTCAGGGTATATTCAAATAAACTCGTTCCGGCCAACGACGGGGGCATAGCCCTGGGCCAGGCCTGGTACGCCTTGAAAGGCTATAAACAAAAAATCTAAAGCGCCTGAATAGTACAAAAAAAAAGCCCTTCATTAAGAAGGGCCTTTTTTTGTTGTTTGGCTGCCGGTTACTTGGCCGTCACCCACTGCATGAACTCGTCCCACTGGCCCTCTTTGGACCAGGCGAGGTTGCCGTAGGGGGTCTCGTAACTGTAGGCGGGCAGGTACACGCCTATGCCGTAGGCCTTCGCGAAATTGTCACCGGTGACGCCGTTGTCGAGGATTACATGGTCGTAGATGTAGTTCATCGCCGTTACGGTTTTAGCTTTAAGCGCGCCCGAAGCGGCTTTGGCGTGCACCAGCTCCATGAAGTGTATCAGGTCGCGGGAATCCACCCCGCTGAAGCTGGTGGAGGCGTTCAGCGCCTCCTTTATCATAGCCTTGTCCTCTTTCATCGCGAGAGCGGCCCACTGGTCCATAACGCTCCTGAAGCCTGCCATGGACGAGGTCTTCAGGGCGGACTGCGTGGCGCTGATGCCTTTCTCTTTATAGAAGGCCTTGTAGCCCTGCACCGCCGCCGCGGCCATCACTTCGGGCGTGAGGTTGGCTTTATTGGCATGCACCCGGGACAGGAAGTAGTCGTAGGCCCAGCCGTCGCCCGGCTCGGTCTCCTCCGAGCCGACAGTGATCTTCGCGCCGTCTTTCAGCTCGTAAGCGACTTCGGCCATCTGCATAAGGCAGGCGTCGGAGGCGTAGATATCCACTCCGCCCATCTCGCGCACGGCGGCGCCCAGCTGCACGGTGGTTATGCCGTTGCCGGTCTCGTCGTCGTAGGAAATACCTTTGAATGTGGACGGCCGGCCGAAGCTCTTGGTCTTCCAGCCGTCGCCGTGGTTCCAGACTATCAGCATGTACTTCCTGGCCGGATAATTCTTCTTGGCCCATTTGCCGAACTCGACCAGCTGCTTATAGTCGCCCATGTCCACGACGCCCATATCGGCAAGCAGCGTGGAGCTGAGGGCGGCTTTGTCGCCATCCGCCGTCACCAGGTAGCGGCGCACGCCGGTCCAGTCGGTGGAGGCGTCGCTGGTAGCGGGCAGTATCATCGTCCTGAGGCCCGGCCAGTCGGAGTTGAGCCCGCCGGCTGAGGCGCCGCGGGTGGGGTTCTGAAGCATCATCGGCTGAAAGCCCGGCCAGACGGGATCGGGCCAGCCGGGGTGCGGCACGGTCGGGCCGCCAATGGGGTCGTAATAACCGCCGCCGCCCGAGGGGTAGGCGGACGGGGTATATTTCAGGCGCGCGGCCTGGGTGACAAGATTTATGTTTTCAGAGGGGCCGTACTTCTCCATCTCGTTCATATCCTTGATAACATAATCGGAAAGATTGTTCTTGCCGTTCATGAACACCATGATGGTCCACTCTTTGGCGGCTCTGGTATCCGGCGGAAGGGCCGGGAGGGGGGCTGAAACTTCGGCGGCTTTAGCCTGGCTGACAATATCTTTTACCGAGGGCAGGCTGTCGAAGTCCTGCGCGGCGGCCGGCGCCGTCAGGAAGGCAGAGGCCAGCAAAAGCTTGCTTATGTTAAATCTTTTCATCGAAAAACTCTCCTTAGTCTGCGGGTGTCACGGCACATATAATAATAGCCAATTCAGGGGCGCCGGGTTATGGGCGTATGGGCCTACTCCGGCGAAGTTATTCGGCCCATCCGGAAGGGGGCCTTTTGGCCCATAAGGGAGATCAAGACGGGGCAGACGCTCTTTTGCCGGATAGAAAGCGATCGCGGGCCGGGCATGGGGTTGCCCTGGAGCCGCTTCGGGGAAGGGGGCCCCAGCCTTATTATCCCGGCTGGGGGGAACCGCGCTGGGCTATGCCCGTGCCGTATCAAGAGCTATGCTCATCTATGAAAAGGGAAGTCAAGAGAATGCACTCCCCCTGACGGCATTTTTGTGCCGCCTCTGACTTGCTTCCTTCCATCCCCATCGTCATTACAGGCCGATTTTCTGTTGCACAACGCATTTTTGTTTTCGTTATATTACTCGTTTGTATGATCTTCGTTTTCAGTCATCTATCTTGGCTCTCGTAGAGCAGCGTAATTTGCGATTTAAACGGGGAAGTCGACAACCATCAGACTGGACCTTTGCGGTCAATGAGCATACGTCATGCTTCCCATCACGAAAACTTTTGCGCGCGCTATCGTTATCCTGCCTGCTCTGCCCGTCGTAGGATAAGCGTCTCGTCGTACGGACGCCTGGTCTTAAGAATGCCAAGGGCTATTGCCGCCAATTTGCGGCTAACCGCGCTCCGTGCCGATTTATCACTGGTCCCTTTCGCCCGCAATTCATCATAATACGCCCGAAGTTCATTCTCGCCGGTCAGTACGCTTTTGGCCGCCATCTTAAATACACACTTCAATATCCGGTTGCCCCAGCCCCGCCTGCTTCCATAAACGTGGCCGCCGCTTTCCATTCGATGCCTTACAAGGCCGCAGTAACTCCAGAACTTGTGCTTATCCTTGAACCGCTGCGCCGATATCACCTGCGAGACGATTTTGGCCGCCTGGATATCTCCGATGCCGGGGATAGTCTTCAGCAGTTTTATCTCCGGGAAAGTGCGCCCCAACGTTTTTATCGCGGTAACATATTGTTCGCGCTCTTTTTCCAGCGCCTCCAATAGCCGGTAAAAGCTGTGCCCCACAAACCGCTGATCCGGCCGCGGCAGATCCTCAAGCAGTGATTCATCGCCGTACACTTTGCTGCCGCGAGCGGGCAGCCCCGCTTTGCGGAATAACGACTTGTACCGGTTCTTTATAGATACGCCGGTGTCCGCAATATCCTGATAGCCGCTCATAAGTGCGCGCAGATGTTCCGTTTTCGAGCCGTCATGGTAAACCGGGGTAAGGAAACCGCCTCGTAAAAGACGCGCGAGATTCTGCGCATCCAGCTTATCGGTCTTGGCCTTTTTATACTGCTGGTTTCGCGTCGGGTTGCAAACTATGAGCTCATCGACTTCGCCGTGTAATGTTTCAAAGAGCCAGGCACTCAGTTCGCATTCCTCAAACACCAGTTTCTTTACACCTTTAATTGAACGGATGTATTCTATCAGCAGTAGCCCGTTTGTTGCGATCTTTGCTTGACTTACTTCTGTCCCGTTTTTGTCGACTACAGAAAAAACACAAATTGACGAATGTGCGTCCATTCCGATATACTTATCCATGGTGGCCTCCTTTCCGAGTTCATAATTGATACAGATATCGTAGGATATCTGATATCCAAAAAGGCTTTGCGCTTAGAGCGCCACTAAGCCTCTCGGAAGGAAGCCACCCTTTTCATATTACCATCAGACGGCCAACGGTTCCTGCGCGGC
>CAIQNV010000128.1 GCA_903873295.1 uncultured Elusimicrobia bacterium | reverse complement strand
GTTACACTCTACGCGAGCGCGGGCAATAAGAGCTGTATAGTCCATAGTATCGCCTCATAGACCGAGCTGCTGGGGTAAGTCGGTCCGGTAGCTCATGCTCGGGCCGAGGGCCGCGTACCTGACGCCGTGCTTCTTCGCCATGCGCCGCCGGGCTTCAACGTCCGCAGCCGCGTATGCCTGCTTCGTGCGGAACAGGTCCACAATGATCTTGTCCCGGGAGTACCAGCGCGTGAAGCGCCAGCCCGGGATCTTTGACACGTCGTTCTTGCAGGCGGCCACCAGTCCGGGGCCGAATACTTCCGTGGGGCTCTGGTCGTAAAAGCAGGGGCCGTAGCCGACCACGGTGCCGATCTTGTCCTGCGCCTTCGCCTCGGCTATCCGCTGCTCCATTTTCGCTATGTCTGCCGCGTCTTGCCTGCTTTCCCGCCCCTCTAAAGCATCGAGGCCGGATTCATCACCCGTCCTGATAGAGAGCGCCTTGCCGTGAGAGGCTGGCGGGGGGCCGGAGCGTTTTGTCATTACTTCACCCCGAGGACCATGACCACTATCTTCGCCGCGCCACCCAGGGCGAGCGCCTTGCACTTTACCTGGTAGAAGCGGGCCGGGAAGAAGCTGCCTGCGCTGTAAACGGTGTCGCCGTTGTCCTGGGCCGTGTTGACGTGCTCCAGTATCTTCGACTTCTCGGTATAGACCTTCCCGGTCAGGCTGCCGAGCAGAAGGATATCCCAGGAGGTGGGCGCGACCACGGCGCCGGCGGCATCGTAGCCGACGACTTCGATGGAAAACTTGGTGGGGATCATCTGCGCGGGCAGGTCGGATATAACCCGGGTGCCGGTTGCGGTAAACTCTACGAGCGCGGTTACGAGGGGCATGTTCATGATAGGTCCTTTAATAAAAGGGGGGCGGGGTTAGCCGCCCCCCTTTCATTACCTGGTCGCTTAACTTATATGGTCCCATCGGAACCGAGGATTGCAAAGCGCGGCTCCCGCCAGTCAATCGCCCACCTTTCGTCTATTTTGTAGCGGAACACCGAGCAGGTAAATGCAGGCCCGGAGGCGGGATTCTCCTGCATCACGCGCAGCGGGCGGCGCTGCTGGAGGGTAAGACCTTTACCGGCTTGCATGATACCCCATGCGGTGTCGGGCAGCCAGATCGAGGTGACCGGGTTGTACTTGCCCTTCATGATATTGCGGGCGAAGTTGGTGCCGATGCCGGTGCTGGCTTTGGCGCCGCTGGGTATCTTCATGTCCGCGTTCGAGGCGTAGTAATCGGAGGTCAGCAGTTCCTCGAAGATGTCCTGCAGGGCCGAGCCGCCGATAAGGGCGCTGGGGTTGACCAGCATCTTGTTGCCCTTGGGGTCCAGCATGTGGCGGGCGAGCTGCCGGGCTTCCAGCAGAGCGTTGTACGCGAAGGCCGTGTACGTGGTCAGCCTGTTCTGTCCGCCGCCGTTGGCGAACTTTACATTAAAGGGCCATGTGGTTTCCCCGGCCTGCGCCGCGGTCTGGGAAGCGGCTACTTTTCTCCCGCCTGCGTCCACCCCGGCTTTACCAAGCCACCTTACGAACACAATGCTATCCTTTAATATTTTTCCATTCTGGCCTATCTGCTGGGCCTGCTCGGTGATCTGCGAGGTCATGTCGTCCTCGAACATTTCCTCGGTGACTTCGAAGATGGCCGCTTTCTTTCCGTTGCGGATCTGGAAGTCCGCGCCCTTGGCGCCCAGGTGGACGGGTTCGTCCCCTTCCTCGGTGTCAGCCATGAAGCCCGCGCGGTACAGCGGCGCATAAAGCTCGATGGCTTTATTTGAGGGAACGGAGTTTACTATCTCTTCGAAGTTCGTCTCTACAGACTGATACTCGCTGTTAACCGCCATCTGTATGCCGGCCCGCAGGAGCTGCGACAGGCCGCCCTCGGCGTTCGCTTCGCGGAGCCTGGCAAAGCCCTTATAAGCGCTCTCGCGG
>CAIQNV010000127.1 GCA_903873295.1 uncultured Elusimicrobia bacterium | reverse complement strand
GTTAACGAGCAAGTTCGAAAGTGTCGGCAATGCCGCGTCCGCGGCGATCGGCAGCGGGCCGGCTATCGTGTTCAGCGGCGGCATCGGAGATAATCAAACAAGGGACAGGGCGCGGATAGCCGCCGTTTATGAAGGCGGGAACGTTTCAGGTTTGGCGTTTCATACGCAGAACACGGCTGATATTATTACCGAGAAAGTCAGGATCCAAAATAACGGCAATGTAGGCATCGGGACGACGGCGCCGGTAGGCAGATTAAGTGTCAGAGCTGCGGCCGGTGCCGGAAATGTTGTGGTCGCCAATTTTAATAATCCTTACCAATATGGCGCCGGCTCCGGGACAGCCGCCGCCGTGCTGCGGCTCAATCGTACACCGAACGATGCCGGATCTACCGGAGTGATGGCTGATATCTCCGGCGGCAACGAGGACGAGACGACCAGCGCTGCCGGCTACCTCGCTTTCGGAACGCGGTCCGGCTCACCGGAAGCCACCACAGAGCGGATGCGCCTCACAAGCGGCGGCAATGTCGGCATCGGGACCGTGAATCCGGTGACTAAATTCCAGGTCGGGGCAGGGATCACCACCGCTTCTTCGGATATCGTAAAAATTAACACAGGTGATGCCGCAAATACGGCCGCTTTAGTCTTAAGTAACTGGGATGGCGCGGCAACGGCATACGGGCCGAGGATAGTGTATGACAATAGCGGGCGGGGTACCTGGTACGAAGGCAGTTCGGACGGGGCAAACAACTTCGATATAGGGCGCACATGGGGAACGCCCGATCTGCGTATTAATTCCGCCGGCAATGTCGGCATCGGGACGACTAATCCGGCCGCTAAGCTGGAGGTGGCGGGGGTTATCAGAAGTAATTCCGCAACCCCCTTGAATTTCACATCGATCGGGAGCGGCACATATAACCAGACAATACTTTACCATGACGCAACGAACGGCCATATGCTGGAGAGAGCCCGGACAACTGATTCGGCAGGCGGAACTATTATTGATTGGAGTATCAGCCAGCGCGGAGGAGGGACGCCCGCATTAATTGTCAAAGGGAGCGGCAATGTCGGCGTCGGGACGGCTGATCCGGGCGCGAAACTGGAGGTCAGCGGCGGTTACATAAAAGCGGGAGACTGGCCGGCCTTCTACGCCTATAATAATTCCGGCGGGGACCAGACTACGACCGGGATCTGGCCCGGCAATGTCGTGCTGTTCAATAATGGCGGCCATTATTCCGTGTCTACATACAAATTTACGGCCCCTGTCGCCGGCTGGTATCAGTTCTCCTGGACTTGCTATACGAACAGTAAACCCGGCAGAGCGTTCCTGCTGAAAAACAACGGAGCCGTGATGCAAACCGAAGATAACGGCAAATCGATCTCCCTCACGCTTGAGCTGGCTGCCGGTGATTATGTAAACCTCTCAGGCGGCGCGACCACCCCTCTGACATGGTACGGTGCAATAGCGCATAACGCTTTTACGGGACATTTGATCATGTCAAAATAATACGCGGTCTTTGTTTTATGAAAATTATAAGGAGCCTTTTAATTTTAACGCCGCTGCTCGCGGCGCCGGCGGTTCAAGCCGCCGAGTTCGAAGTCCTGGACAGGCTCTCGGTGGACGGCTATGCCGTGCTCAGGGGGTCCGCTGATATTCCCGGCGGCGGCTTCTCCGTGGGCGGGTCCACTTTTGTGGTGAAAGGCGGGAATGTGGGCATCGGGACTACGGGGCCGAATTACAAGCTGGCTGTGAATGGCGACATCGACTTCCCGAGTCAGGGTTATATCAGGGCCGGAGGTGTTGGTCTGATTCGCATGAATGATGGAGCCAACATTATCATTAACCCGCAAACTTCCGGGGGCAACATCTACATGAACTGGGACCAAGGTTCCGGTATAACAATTTTCGGGAACGGCGCAGCGACCGAAAAAGCGAGGATTACAAATGCCGGCAACGTCGGCATCGGGACTACGGCCCCGGCGACGCAGTTGGAGCTCTATAAACTGCTTGCTTCGAATACCGCCCTTCAACCCTTGCTGACCCTTACCTCTGATTATGGGAGCGCCGCCGGCACCGGGTTTGGCAGCGCTATTGTGTTCAGAGGCAGAACAGCGGGAAACCTTATGCAGGATGCCGCTAAAATTGCCGGATATAACGAAAACGCGAACGATAATGGCTATGCCCTGGGTTTTTTTACCGCCCCTTCGAACGGGGTCATGTCTGAGCGGATGACTATTTTGAGAGGAGGAAATGTCGGCATCGGGACTGCCGCTCCCGGCTCGAAGCTCAGCATTGAAGGCGGTCTTCATGTCGGAGGGGTCAGCGACGCAGGGGACAATAACCTGCTGGTGGATGGAACGATAGTTCAAAACGGATTAAAGACCACTGTTTTCACCGGGTATACGACCGGCAACTCCAGCTTTTATGTGGATGTGCCCGTGGAGGACGAAGGCGGCTCGGGTGCGATCTTTAAAGTGGAGGCGACCTTCGCTCATTATTCGTCTATGAGTTACAATACTCTGAGAGAGTTTTATATCTCCGCCCGGGGAACGGCGGTAGAGTTCACTAATGTTGTCGAGGTTAATTCCGGCTATGGCGGCAGCTGGACGGCGTCCAAGCCCAATGCCACAACTCTGAGGATCACAAAAGTGGCCGGCACTTACGCAGGCGGAGGTAAATACTATATAAGGGTTACCACCCCGTAATTGCCGCGCCGCGGGCAAAGGATATGGATCAGGCCCGGTCGGGTTTGTGGTGCATGTTCCAGGTGGCGGCGAATAGCGCCATTGAAATTATGCAGGCGCCCAGCAGCAGCGTGAAGCCGCCGTCCCAGCCCCAGCGGTCCACCGTCCTTCCCATTCCCAGCTCGGCAATGACAGCCCCGAAGACGTAGCCGAAGAAGCCGGTGAAGCCGGCGGCGGTGCCGGCGGCTTTTTTCGGCGCCAGGTCAACGGCGCTTACCCCTATCAGCATGACCGGCCCGTAGATAAGGAAGCCTATCGTGAACAGCGCCGCGGCGTCCACGATGAAGTTGCCCGCCGGGTTCTTCCAGTATACCCACACGGCCAGGGTCACCAGCACCATGAAGATGAAAGAGACGGGGCTCCTGCGCCCGCCGAAAAGCTTGTCCGAAGCCCAGCCGGCCAGCAGCGTACCGGGTATGCCGGCTACCTCATAGAGAAAGAACAGCCAGCGTGAGGTCCCGGCGGGGCAGGCCTTCGCGGCGGTGAGGTAGGTGGGCGCCCAGTTCAAGACGCCGTAGCGCACCACGTAGACGAAGACATTGGCAATGGCGATTATCCAGAGCGGCTTGTTCGTGAGCACGAACTTGAAGAGTATCTCCTTCGTGGTCAGCTCGCGTTCCGGGTCCTCCACGCCGGTGTCGGGGTGGTCGTTCTTGAAATCTTCTATGGAAGGCAGGCCGCAGGACTGCGGGGTATCGCGCAGGAAGACCAGGAGCAGCACGCTCATTGAGATGGCGAGCAGCGCTGGCACATAGAAAATTATATGGAAAGTGAGGCCCGCGCTGAGGGCGGCGCCCGCGGCGAGCACGGCCGCCAGCGCAAGGGCGCCGTTCACGATGGGGGCGACAAGGCCGCCGCCCACATTATGCGCCAGGTTCCAGGCGGCGAAGATAGTGCCGCGCTCATGGTCCGAGAACCAGTGCGTCAGCGTGCGCGCGCACGGGGGCCAGCCCATGCCCTGTGCCCAGCCGTTGGCGAACCAAAGCACGAACATCATGGCCACTGAGCCCGCGAAGCTGGGGAAGATCAGATTTATCAGGCCGGACAGGAGCAGCCCCGTGGCCATAAAATACCGGGGGTTGGAGCGGTCTGAAACGCTGCCCATGATGAACTTGCTCATGCCGTAGGAAATAGCCAGCGCGGTGGCTATCAGTCCGACATCGCCCTTGCTCATTCCGTAGTCTTTTATCAGGTAGGGCTTAGCGAGCGAGAAGGTGTTGCGCACGAAATAGAAGAAGGCGTAGCCGGTGAAGACGCCGCCCATCATCTGCCAGCGCATGCGCTTATATGCGGCCGGGATCTTTTCCTCCGGCAGCGGCGCGGCGAAGGCGGCGGGTTTGTAGATGGCGAACAGTTTATTGAACATTATTATCCTTTACCGCGCCGCCCGGGCGTCTTCTTCCCCGTCTTCCCCGCCGAAAGAAAGAGCCAGGTTCATTAAAACCGCCAGCACCGTGCCGAAGGCTATGCCTGCGATGTTTATGCCCCCGACGGTAAAGCCCTTGACCCCGAGGCCCGTGGAAATTATTATGGAGGAGCCCGCTATTATCAGGTTCTTGTGCGAGCTGAAGTCCACCCTGGCGTCCATCCAGATCTTTATTCCCATTATCGCGATCAGACCGTAAAGAATGACGGTCACGCCGCCCAGCACCGGAGCCGGTATGGATTGTATGACCGCGCCGAACTTGGGGCAGAGGCCCAGCAGCAGCGCTATGCAGGCCGCCGCGATGAAGTTGTAGACGCTGAAGACCCGCGTTATGGCCATGACGCCCATGTTCTCGGCGTAGGTGGTCTGCGGCGTGCCGCCGCCCATGGCCGATACGAAGGTGGCCGCGGCGTCCCCGAGGTAGGCCCGGCCCAGATGCGGGCTCAGGTCGCGCTGCATATAGCCTGAGATGGCCTCGATGTGGCCCTTGTTCTCCGCAACCAGCACTACGAATACCGGCGCTATCACCAAGAGGGCTTTAAAGCTGAATACCGGGGTTATAAAAGGCGGCAGGCCCGCCCAGGGCGCGCTCTTTATCGCCGCCAGGCTGGCGGGGTCTATTATGCCGAGGAAAAGCGACAGCGCGTATCCGACCGCCACTCCTGTGAGTATGGGAAGCAGGCGCAGAAAGCCTTTTAAGTAAATTGAGACCGAGGCGGCCACCACAAAAGTTACGCAGGCCGTCAGCAGCTTCAGCGCGTCGCCGCCGGCGGCCAGGCGGAAGTCGGAGTTGAAGAAATTTGAAACCGCCGAGGAGGAGAGGTTCAGCCCTATCAGGGCCACTACGGCGCCGGTCACTACGGGAGGCATAAGCCGGTCTATCCATTTCGAGCCGTACTTCAGGGTGACGGCCGCGGCTATGGCGTAGAGGACCGCGGCCCCCGCTATGCCTGACAGCGCGCAGGGAATGTTTTCCGGCCTGCCGCCGGTTACGGCTAGCACCGGCCCGATGAAGGCGAAGGAGGAGCCCAGATAACTCGGCACCTTGGCGCGCGTTATGGCGATGAAGATCAGGGTGCCCGCGCCGGAGAAGAAGATGGCGGTCTGCGGGTTGAAGCCCATCAGGATTGGGGCCAGCACCGTGGCGCCGAACATGGCCACCACATGCTGCATGCCCATGGGGATCAGGCGCGAAAGCGGAAGTTTATCTTCGGGGTAATATAATTTCTGCATCAGTAAATAATATTATTAATGGGGTCAAAGGTAAAGGGGCGCAAAAGCCTTTTGACTCGGAGGGCGGCATATCCTAGAATCTACAGCAGGCGGTCCGGAAAGGGAGCGGGCAAAGGGGAAGGGTATGAATGAAAAAGATAAGCGGCGGGCGCCGCGGAACAAGCATGATTCGGTGATCGAGATCTTCGACGCAGCCGGGAAGATCTCCGCCACCGGCAGGCTTTCCGATTTTTCCGTGGCGGGCGCTTCTTTCTCGACCGGGAACGGCGCGGCGCTGCCGGAAAAATTCCGCGCGCGGCTGAGGTTCCTGGATAAAGGCGTGCTTGAAGTGGAGGCGCGCGTGGTCAGGACCCGCAAAGAAAAGAACGCCACGCACTACGGCGTAAAGTTCGACAGCATAAAGAACGTATATCCCACCGGCGAGTTAAAAGGCCCCCGGCGTTAGCCGGGAGGGCCGCCGGCTCACTCGCGCGGCGCGAAGCCGCGCGCAAGCGTAACCATCTTCAGAATGCTCTCCAGCCGCTCGAGCCCGGGCGGCTTCAGCACAAAATCAAAAGCCCCTTCCCTGACGCCTTTGGCCGCGAGTTCCGCGCTGTCCGGCCCGGTGATGAAAATAACGCAGGCATCCTTGTTCTTTTCCCTCGCCAGGAAAGAAAATTCCAGCCCGCCGGCGCCGCGCAGGTAGATATCGGTAATTACTATATCAAAGGGCTTTTCGGCCAGGAGGGCGCGGGCCTTCTCGGCGTCGTCAAGGAGGGTGACTTCAAATTGAGGGAAGGCGCTCAGGATAGCGTTCACACGGGAAATGACATAGCCTTCGTCTTCAATGAATAAAAGATCTCTTTTATTATTCATGTTAAAGCCGGCGCGCCGGGAGGCTCGCCGTTACCGGGCGCTATAAGGTCTTTTCAAAAATCCTGTATTTCTTATACACCCGGCCGCCGATCGACTCTATGGTGTTGTTTATAATGGTGTTGTCTTCAAGCGTCCAGGACATCTCGCCGTATTCCCAGCCCATCTTCTTGCCGGATTCTATGGCCTTTTTAATAAGGAACATCTCGAGGCCGCGGCCGCGGAATTCTTTTTTTACGCCAAGCGTCAGCATGCGCCCGGCGCGGATCTTGAACATCATCTTGTGGAGGAACGGCAGTATGGTAAGAGGATTCAGGCTGCCGCGCGCGGCTTTCAGCGGCACGTTGAAATCTGGCAGCATCAGGCAGAAAGCGGCGGGCTTGCCGTCGACTCTGGCGAAAAACAGGTAGTCCGGCTTAAGCATCGGCCTCAGGGCCTGCCCGAGGTCGTCCAGCTCCTCCTCGGTCATCGGCACAAAGCCCCAGTTCTTTTCCCAGGCGGAGTTGTAAACGTCCTTAAGGTCAGCGATGGCGGCGTCCAGCTTCTTTATCTCTACCAGATCTACGGTTATGTTCCCGCCGCGGCCTAGGCGCGTGATTATTTTTTCAAGGCGGTCGGGAAAGCCCGCCGCTACTTCCATCCGGAAGGCCAGCAGGTCCTTGGCTTTAGTGAAGCCGGCGGCCTCTATCAGCCCGGCGTAATAGGGCGGATTGTACGGCATCATTATCATGGGCGGGGAGTCAAAGCCTTCCAGCAGCATGCCGCAGGTTTCATTGGTGGAGGGGTTCATCGGACCGCGAACCTTATCCATGCCCTTCGCGCGCAGGTATTTTTCCGCCGCCGCAAAAAGCCCGGCAGCGGCTTCCTTATCCTCCTCGCAGTCAAAAAAGCCGAAAAAGCCGCAGTTCTCGCCGTGGAAGGAGTTGTGCGCGCTATTCACTATCGCCGCGAGGCGGCCGGCGGGCCGGCCGGAGCGGTAAGCCATGAAAAGCTTCCTCTCGCCGTGGCGCCAGAACGGGTGGCCGAGCTCCAGCAGGTGCAGGGTGTCTTTTTTAAGCTCTCCCACCCAGTAGGGGTGGTCCCGGAAAAGGGCGAATGGAAAGTCTATGAATGAACCGAGCTCGGATTCGGCAAGTTCTTTGATTTCAATTGACATAAAATTGTGGAAGCGACAGGGACCGGATGATAATGATTAAATTGAAACTCTTCCCCCTTGCTGCCAACCGCTTACTGCCGGATCCTTATTTCACCAGGACCGCAGGTTTTTTCTTGAGGACTTTTTTTGCGCAGGCCTCGAAAATATTCAGGGCCCGGTCCAGCTGTTCGCGGGTATGGGTGGCTGTAGCCACAACTCTGAGAAGCGAGCGCTTGGGGGGCACGGCGGGACTGACTACGGGGTTGGTGAAAAGGCCGTGGTCGTAGAGCATGCGCCACAGCCTGAAAGTCTTCTCATTGTCGCCGATAACTACCGGGATGATGGGGGTCTGCGTTTCGCCGGTGTTCAGGCCCATGTCCCCGAAGCGCTTCATGAGGTATTTGGAATTGTCCCAAAGTTTCTTTATTCGCTCGGGTTCGGCATCTATGATGTCTATGGCTTTGGAGATGGCGGCCACGGAGGCCGGCGGCAGGGCCGCGGAGAAGATCATTGAGCGGGAAAGGTGCTGGATGTAGTGGATGATATCAGCGTCGCCCGCAGCGAAACCGCCCACCGAGGCGAAGGATTTGGAGCAGGTGCCCACCACCAGGTCCACTTCTTTACGGGTAAGGCCGAAATGTTCGCAGGTCCCGTGGCCGCGCTTGCCCAGAACTCCGGAGGCGTGGGCGTCGTCCACCATGAAGCGGGCGCCGTATTTCCTGCAGATCCGGGAGAGCTCCGGGATGGGGGCAATGTCGCCTTCCATTGAGAAGACGCCGTCCACTATCACCAGTTTGCCGTGCCTGGGGCCTATTTCTTTAAGCACCCTCTCCAGATCGGCCGGGTTATTGTGCTTGAAGCGGCGGATCTCACCCTGGGAAAGCCTGCAGCCGTCCAGAATGCTGGCATGGTCAAGCTTGTCTATCACCGCAAAATCGCCTTTGCCGACCAGAGCGGCTATCACGCCAAGGTTCATCTGGTAGCCGGTGGCGTAGATAATGGCGGCTTCCCGGCCCTTAAAAGCGGCAAGTTTTCGCTCCAGTTCCATATGCAAAACAGTATTGCCGTTAAGGAAACGCGATCCCGCCACACCGGTGCCGAATTTCTTCACCGCGTCTATAGCGGCCTGCTTCATGCGCGGATCGTTCGCCAGGCCCAGGTAATTATTGGAGCCGAACATTATAAATTTTTTACCCTTTATGGTTATTTCCGGGGCCTGCTCTGATTCAAGCTCCTTGAAATATGGGTATATGCCAGATTCCATCAGTTGCTTGACAATGGTGAAGTTCCTGCATTTATCAAAAATGTCGGTCATAATATCTTGATATCTTATTAAATTAAGGGGGGTAAATGATAGGGGAAATAAGGCTTGAAGCTGCAATATATGGGTTTGGGGTTTCCGGGGTTAGCCTGAGTGCCGGCCGGGCCTGGGGTTGCTCTGGAGCCGCTTTGGGGAGGGGGGCCCCGTTTCGGGGGGAACCGCGCAACGGTTCCTGCGCGGCGGAATGGGCAACCCCAGTCCCGGCCCGCGGCTGGATCGACTTGGGCAAGCGCGGTTTTTATTATCGGACTAGCTTTGGGAAAGCCTGGCTGCGAGAGCGGTCGTGGACCGGCCTTTCAGCAGGGGAATTAATGCCACCCGGCCGGCGAATTCGGACCCGACGACCGTGCCGTCGCGGTAGTCGGCGCCTTTCGCGAGCACATCCGGCCTTAAAGCTTTTATCAGTTCAAGCGGGGTATCCCGGGTGAAAATAATAACCGCGTCCACGGCCGCCAGCGCCGCCAGCACGACGGCCCTGTCGGCGGCCTTATTGAGGGGGCGGGAGGGGCCTTTAAGCCGGCGTACCGAGGCGTCGGAGTTGAGGCCCAGGAAAAGGAAATCCCCCAATGAGCGGGCCTTCTCGAGCGAGGCTATATGCCCCGCGTGAAGCAGGTCAAAACAGCCGTTGGTGAAAACGGCCTTCTTCCCCCGGCGCTTAAGGGCCGCCCGCAGCGCCAGGGCCTTTTTGAGCGAGATTATTTTCCCCGAGGTCTTCATTTGGCGGCGACGGGTTCGGCCGGAGCCAGCAGTCTTTCCATAAAGCCGGTGTCCGTTTTGCCGGCCTTGAAGGCTTCGCTTTCCACAATAAGCTTGTGGGCGTCTACGGTGGTTTTTACTCCGGTTACCTTAAAATCCTCGAGGGCGCGCTTTGCCCTGGCCACGGCCATTTCGCGGGTCTGGTCCCAGACTATCAGCTTGGCCAGCATGCTGTCGTAATACACCGGCAGGTTGTAGCCCGCGTAGACATGCGTGTCTATGCGCACGCCGGGGCCGCCGGGGACTATCCATTCCTCTATCCTGCCCACGGAGGGGGCGAAGTTGCGGGTGAAGTCTTCGGCGTTGATGCGGTGCTCGATAGCGTGGCCGCGGTAAGGCACGGTGTGGCCGGCGGTATAGGAAAGCTTCTCTCCGGAGGCCGCCAGCAGCTGCTCGCGCACCAGGTCGAAGCCCGTTATGAACTCGGTCACGGGGTGCTCCACCTGCAGGCGGGTGTTCACTTCCATGAAGTAGAATTCCCCGCTTTGGGTCAGCAGGAATTCCACCGTGCCCACGCCCACGTAGTTGGCGGCTTCTGCCAGCTTTACGGCGGCCTCTTCCAGGCTCTCGCGCAGCTTCTTGTTAACGGCCGGAGAGGGAGATTCCTCCACCAGCTTCTGGTGGCGGCGCTGTATGGAACAGTCGCGTTCCGGGAAAGCTATCACGTGGCCGTGCGAGTCGCGCGCGAACTGCACCTCTATATGGCGGGGCAGCTCTATGTATTTCTCGAAATAGACGTCGCCGTTGCCGAATGCTGCTTTGGATTCGCTCTGGGCCATGTTCATCTCATTGGCCAGCTGGGAGGCTTCGCGCACTATCCTTATCCCCTTGCCGCCGCCGCCGGCGGCCGCTTTTATCATTATGGGAAAGCCTATCTTGGCCGCCTGGGCAGCGGCGTCCTTGTACACGCAGTCCTTGGTGCCGGGGGTTACCGGGATGCCGGCTTTAACGGCCATCTTCCTGGCTTCCGCCTTGTGGCCCAGCTGCTGTATGGACTTAGGCGAGGGGCCGATGAAAGTTATGCCGTTGTCGCGGCAGGCGGCGGAAAAATCGGCGTTCTCGGACAGGAAGCCGTAGCCGGGATGGATGGCGTCGGCGCCGGTTATCAGGGCGGCCGAGATTATCGCCGGTATGCTCAAATAGCTTTCCCGCGCCATGGCCGGGCCTATGCAGACGGCTTCGTCGGCCAGGCGCACATGCAGCGAGGAGCGGTCCGCTTCGGAATAGACGGCCACTGATTTCACGTCCAGTTCGCGCAGTGTGCGTATTACGCGCACCGCTATTTCGCCGCGGTTCGCTATCAAAACTTTTTTAAACATAAGTCCTCCGGAAAAGTAGGCGGGTTTTAAAAGTTATGGAATCTGAAAGAGTTTTTTCAACTCTTAAGCTCTTAACTCTTAACTCCTGACTATTGGCTTTAACCTCGAAATTTTAAAACTAGTCGTCCCCTTTGGGCGGGCCGCCGGGGGGAAGCGGCGGGGCCGGGGCCTTCTCCACTTTGGCTTTTTCAGTCCACAGATTGATAAGGAAAATGAAAATATTCTGCGTTTCGGCTTTACGGCTCTGCTTATTTATGACCGTCTGGCGCAGAAAAACGCGGTATTCCGGGCCGGCCACGTGCACTGCCAGCCACTCGTCTTTAGGCAGCAGCTTCGCGTCTTTCGCGCCAAGCCGGGCCTTAAGCGCCGCCAACTGGCGCTTGCGCGCCTCGCCTATGGGCGGCATATTCGGCTGGAAGCGTGATTTCTGCGCGAATTCTATTGCCTCGTTCCCCGCGCCGCCGCTCATATAGCCCATGCGCTTTTTGGTGTCTTCTTTCGCCGGGCTCTGTACGCAGAGGCTCTCCGCCTTCATTACGTCCTGCAGGGCCGGCTCATATTCTTTAAGGTTTACGTAGGAGTCGGCGCGGCTGAGGTAAAGCGTGCACAATTCCGCCGAGGCCAGGCCGGGCCATTTAAGAAGTTTGTCGTATTCGGCCAGCGCCCCGCGATCGCGCTGCAGATAGCGCAGGCTGTCCGCGTAATGCGAGTTGAACCAGAAGAGCTCCTCTCTGGTGTAGCCTACGGGGTAGTATACGGCGGCATCAATGGTGCGCTTGCAGGATTCCACCGACTTTTCGTGGAGGCCCATGAAAAATTCTGAAACGCAGAGGCAGCCGGAGGTGCGGGGGTCGATAGGATCGGTCAGATACAGCTTTTGCGCCAGGAAAAGGGCGTGCGGAAAATCCTGCCGCTTAAGCGCGTCTTCGATGGGCTGGAAAAGTATCCAGATGTAGGGCCTGGCCCAGCGGTTGTTCTCGCGGACAAAGGAGATATAGTCGCTCTTCCACGGCAGGCTCCCCTCTTTAAGCTGGTAGCGTATCATCGCCGCGGTCTTGTCCATGGAGAAAACCTGGACGTCCTTAAATTGCCAGGGCGGCGCCTTTGAATAGTATTCCTTGCTGTTGTTTACGTACTCCTCCATGGAGCAGCTGGCCTTGGAATTGCTGGAAAGCAGTTCGTAAGCCTTCTCGAATTTGCCCTCCGAGATGGCGGCCAGATATGATTTGGCGGTTATTACCAGCCTCAGGCGCGGCAGCGAGGGGGCGGCTATCATATAGAGAATGCTGAGCAGTATCGCGGCCAAAATAACGGTGATGGCCGGGCCCAGCAGTTTTTTTATCAGACTAGGCTTCAGCGACTTAGGCAGGCCGGCCTGCGAAGGCAGCCGGGAAGAATCCGGGCTGAACGCGCTGGTCGCGGTTTCCTGCCCCGGGGGGGGGGTGGGCTTGCCGGGCTGCGGCGCCGCCGGGTGTGGCGGCGCGGGAGGGGCCGGGGGGCGGGGCGGGGCGTCGGGGGGCCTTGGCGGCATATCGGACGGCTTGCGCCTGAAAGAGCTGGCTCTTTCCGATACCGTGTCCTGTATCGATTCCATCTCCAGCGTGAAGGAGCCGGGTTTCGGCGGCTTGGTTTCGCTGTATTGTGTCTCGCCCTCCGGCGGCTGCGGAGCATCTTCGGCCTTAGGAGGGGGATGAAGGGTCAGAACGGAGCCGCAATGATCGCAGTAATTCTTGTCTACCTGGTTGGCAAAGCCGCATTCCCCGCAGACTTTTTCAAGGAGGGTATTGCATTTAAGGCAGGTGTCCCCGAGCATGTTCGGCAGGTAGCCGCACTTGGGGCACTTGATAACGGATTGCTTTGCCGGCATTGCGGTTATTTAGGCTCTATAAAAAACAGCGGCTGGCCGTATTCCACGGGTTTGCCGTCCTCTATCGAGATGATCTTCAGCAGGCCGTTGGAGGGGGCAGTGACGCTCTTGAAATCTTTGCCCACTTCCACCACGCCCAGTTCGGCTCCGTTCTTTACCGAGGAACCTTCTTTGAGGTGGTTGGTTTTGCCCGGGCGGGCGAAGCGGAAGATCCCGATGGAGGGCGAGAGCACCGGCTCCATGGAGGAGGCGATGGCCGCGCTGTGCTCCGGGTTATTGTTGAACTTAAGCCCGATCTTGTCGTCGCCGCTCCTCCAGGTTATTTCCTGCAGGTCGGTGGTTTCCATCCATTTAGTCATTTTCGTCAGCGTTTTTACGTCCATATTTAGTGCCTCCGTTAAATTAGCGATTCAGGATTCAGAAAAACAAGCTTTGAGCCGTAATCTTCCCTTACAGCCCGGCTTCCGAGGGGTTGAAAGAATGCGGCAGCAGCTTGCCGGCCGTCGTGACAGTCACTTTTTCCTTCTTTTCCAGCGGCTGCCAGTCCAGATAGATCATCTCGGCGTCTTTGTTCGCGAATTCTATTATCACCTGGCGGCAGGCTCCGCAGGGCTTGGCCGATTTTGCTGCCACGCAGAGGGCCTGGATCTTCTTTTCGCCGTGGCTGACGGCCTTGAAGATGGCTACGCGCTCGGCGCAGATGGCCAGACCGAAAGAGGCGTTCTCCACGTTGCAGCCGGTATATATCCGGCCCGAATCGGTGAGCACCGCCGCCCCGACGGGATAGCGCGAGTAGGGGCAGTAGGCGTTCTTCTGCGCGGTCTTGGCGGCTTCCATCAGTTTCTTGCGCATAGCCGCCTTGCCTGTGCGGGCCGCTGAAGTGCGCTTCGCCTTCCTGACTGCTCTCTTTTTAGCGGGCTTCTTCGCCATATCACCCCTCCAGTATCAGCTTAAGCTTTGCGTAAGTCTTGGCAGGGAAATTTTCCTTGTGCGTAAGCAGGGAGTTCTTCACGAAAGAGGGGCAGTCGTTGCGGCAGCCGGCTTTTGCCACCAGCGGGATGGCCATTGCCAGCAGGCGGCGGATGTTTTCCACGTTGGCTTGGACGGTCTCCGAGACCTTGTGCTGGTCCACTTCCTCGCCTTCCTTCCAGCAGTCGTAATCGGTGACCAGGGAAACGGGGGCGTAATGGAAGCCCGCCTCACGGGCGAGCTTCGCCTCGGTGGCCATGGTCATGCCGATGATGGAATAGCCCATCTTGCGGTGGAATTCTGATTCGGCCTTGGTGGAGAAGCCGGGTCCTTCCATGCAGCAGTAGGTTCCGCCCTTGTGGCAGGTTATCCCGAGCTTTTTGGCTTCCTTGTACATCATATCGGAAATGCTCATGCAAAAGGGCTCGGCCATGGGGACGTGGCCCACTATGCCTCCGCCGAAGAAGGTGGAGGGGCGGCCCTTGGTCTGGTCTACGAACTGGTCGGGGAATACGAAATGGGTGGGGACGAGCTCCTGCCTGAGGGAACCTACGGCGCTGGCGGAGATGATGGTCTTAACGCCTATGGATTTGAGCGCCCACATATTGGCGCGCTGGTTTATCTCACCGGGAAGTATGGCGTGCTTGCGGCCGTGGCGGGGGAGGAAGGCCGCTTTAATGCCGGAAAGGGTGCCGAGGATTATATTGTCGGAGGGATAGCCGAAAGGAGTTTTTACTTTTATTTCTTTTACTATCTTGAGCTCTTTCATGGCGTAAAGGCCGGTGCCGCCTATCACGCCTATTTCCGCCAGTACCTTATTGACCATTACGAGCTCCTTGAATTACTAGTACGAAATCGTTTCGTGCTTACAGCCGGAAGCCGAAAGTTGGGTTCCGCCATTGTTATCTATTTTATAATAAATGAACCCCTATAAACACGCTATTTTTCCCAGAGTCCTGCATTAAACTGAACCGCGAGATGCGAAGTCGGGGCCTACCGCAGGGGCCAGATCGCAAAACCGGCGTCGCGCACACCGTGCGCGCGCCTGCATCTCTCGGACTCGGCGCTACGCAAGCCTCGTCCTCCGAGGAGCTTTTGCTAACCTGTCCCCTGCGGTCTCCCCTCCGTACGCTTTGAAACGATGCTTCAACAGATGTGCAGTTGTCGGCGCATCTGTGGGACGGGTAGAGTTGAAAAAGACCGCGGCTTTGCCCGGAGGGGTGGCGAGGGCTTGCCCTGGAGCCGCTTTGGGGAAGGGGGCCCCAGCCTGATTATCCCGGCTGGGGGGAACCGCGCAACGGTTCCTGCGCGGCGGAATGGGCAACCCCTCGACAGGACCCCGACTACGCTTCTTTGACGTGAGCAGCAAAGCCGCAAAGGTGGGGCAAAGAAAAAACCGCGCTTTTGGGGCGCGGTCTCTTCTTTTTGGGGCTTTGAGGTTTAATTCTCGAAGCCGGGGTACATAGGGAACTTAGAGCAGAGGGCCTTCACCTGCTCCGCTATGCCTTTAAGGGCTTTGTCGTCGTCTTTGTGCTTTATCGCCTCGTCCAGGAAAGTGGCGATGGCGGCCATATCCCTGTCCTTCAGGCCGCGCGTGGTGACGGCGGGCGTGCCTATGCGGATGCCGCTGGTGACCATGGGCGACTGCGGGTCGAAGGGGATAGTGTTCTTGTTCACCGTGATCCCGGCCTTATCCAGCGCGATCTCGGCGTCCTTGCCGGTGACGTTCTTGGCGCGCAGGTCTACGCTCATCAAGTGGCAGTCGGTGCCGCCGGACACTATGCGGTAGCCGCGTGTCTGCAGCTCGCGGGCGAGCTTGCGGGCGTTCTTAAGCACCTGCACCTGGTATTCCTTGAAGGAGGGGGACAGGGCCTCCTTGAAGCAGACCGCCTTGGCCGCTACGGCGTGCATAAGCGGACCGCCCTGGTTGCCGGGGAAGTTGGTGCGGTCCACGGCCCTGGCGTACGGGGCTTTGCAAAGGATCAGGCCGCCGCGCGGGCCGCGCAGAGTTTTGTGGGTGGTGGTGGTGATGATGTCCGCGTATTCCACCGGCGAGGGATATATGCCGGCAGCTATAAGGCCGGCGTAATGGGCGATGTCCGTGACGAGGAAGCATTTCCAGGCGTCGGCCGCTCTCTTGATGCGGGCCCAGTCCCATTTGCGCGAGTAGTTGGAGGCGCCGGCCATGATAAGCTTGGGGCGCTCTTTCTCTATGAGCTTTTCCATTTCTTCATAGTCAAGGAGTTCGGTTTCCTTGTTGACGTTCATGGTGATTATTTTAAAGTAGCGGCCGGAGAAATTGAGGGGGTGGCCGTGGGAAAGGTGCCCGCCGTGGGAGAGGTTGAGGCCCATTACTTTGTCGCCGGGGTTGATGAGGGAGAGGTAGGCGGCGATATTGGCCTGGGTGCCGGAATGGGGCTGGACATTGGCGTGGTCGGCGCCGAAGAGCTTTTTGGCGCGGTCGATGGCCAGTTTCTCGGCGATGTCTACGTGCTCGCAGCCGCCGTAGTAGCGCTTGCCGGGGTAGCCTTCGGCGTATTTGTTGGTGAGGACGGAGCCGAGGGCTTCGAGGACGGCTTTCGAGGTGTAGTTCTCGGAGGCGATCAGCTCCAGGTTGTTCTGCTGGCGCAGCACTTCGCCGTGGATGGCCTTGTAAAGTTGGGGGTCGTTCTTCTTGATCTCGTCGTACATGGTTGTCTCCTTAATTTGGTGTTTAAAAAATAATCTAAAACAAAAAAGAATGTGAAACGCTGCGTTGGGGCTGTCGAGG
>CAIQNV010000126.1 GCA_903873295.1 uncultured Elusimicrobia bacterium | reverse complement strand
GTTAACGAGCAAGTTCGAAAGTGTCGGCAATGCCGCGTCCGCGGCGATCGGCAGCGGGCCGGCTATCGTGTTCAGCGGCGGCATCGGAGATAATCAAACAAGGGACAGGGCGCGGATAGCCGCCGTTTATGAAGGCGGGAATGTTTCGGGTTTGGCCTTTCACACGCAAAACACGGCGGACCTTATTACCGAGAAAGTCAGGATCCAGAATAACGGCAATGTCGGTATCGGGACGGCAAGTCCGGGGTATAAGCTGGAGGTAAATGGAACATTGGGAGTGACGCAGGCGGCAACGTTCAGCAATACCGTCGGATTATTCGGCAGCGGCGCCCAATTGTACCTCGGCAGTGCCGGGACTGCCGGGAACTTCAGCACTTTTATCTGGAACGATACGAATAAAGCGGTAGAGGTTACCGGTACGTATACCGGCGGATCGCCTGACCTGACGATAAAGAGCGGCAAAGTCGGCATCGGGACGACGGCGCCGGGGGCGAAGCTCGACGTGGCCGGAACTCTTAATTTTGATTCAACTGTCTGGACGACTCTTGGAACGGCGGACATTACCGGGTTAGTCGCGAATACCTGGTACGACATAGATGAATGGGATTGGAATAATTACGGGACCTTTATGCTGAAGATCTTCATGAATAATCAGGATGCCGGCAACGGCTACCAGCAGACTTCAATAGCTTTGTTTACTCTTCAAGGGGTTAATACCACCTATGCCGGGGTACATTCAAATGAGATAGTAATGAATACGGTAAGCCACACTCAATCGCCTGTGACGATGACGGTCCGCTTCTATTGCAGCGGCGGATCAGCCATGCGTCTTCAAATTAAAATGTCGTATGTAAATGCCACGGCGATAAGCAACGGACTGACAGTGTATACCAGAAAATTTTAGAAGAGCGGCGGACAATCCAAATATAGCCCGATATCCCCCCGCGGTTAAGCCGGAGGCTTAGCTTAAAGCATTTTTATTAAGCCCCCGCTCCTGGGTCGAAAAACAATGTATGCCCGCCCTTCAGCCTCAGGAACATCATCACTCCTGCAGGTAAACTTATATCAGCGGCTCAGGCCGTCGGCGGTAAGTTGCGCCGGGACAAGATATAAGAAACTTATTCTCTTAAGCATTAAGGAAAACTATTAATGAACATAAAAACGGCTGGCGTAAAAACACTTATACTTGCGCTGGCGGCGGCCGCGGGGCTTGCCGCGGCGGCTCAGGCGGAAGACTTCAATACCGCTTCTATCAGCGCCGCAGGCCTGAAGGGTTCACGGGAAGAGATGGGCGGCCTTCCTGCTCCGGGCCGGCCCGCTTTGACGCCGCCCGATCGATCTCTGGAAATAGACGTTAAGGGCGCGTCCGAAGGCGAATCCTTCGGCGGCGGCGACCTGGGAGTCGTAGCCCGGGCGGTCGAAGGCGGCTGCCAGCGAGTAGTCTCCATACTGGTCGACAAGAGCGGGATAAAATATACGGCCGGCGGGAAAGAGTTCGCAAGCCAGGTTATAGCGGCGGGCGGGGGTAATATCGGGCACGTCTGGGTTCGCCTTGTAGATAAAACCGGCGGGGCCGACAGCTATCACGGCCACACGGGAGAGCTGGGGCTGGACGAAGTGAATTACTCCGGAGCTATCAGGATCTTGAACGATTATACTTTTACCGGAAACATCGAGGACCTTGATCCCGAATTCGCGGATGAAGATAATCCGGCTCTTTATCTGCAGCATATTTATTCTGACGGGAAAGATCATGGCGCCGAGCCGGGGCACGCCCCTAATTTCGAAGCCGCCTTTTGTGTTTCTAAAGAGCAGTTCGAGCGCGCTGAAATTTATATCGCGGCGTACGATTTTAAACATTACGGCGGGTTTAACAGCGGCTGCGGGGTTTTCGCCCTCGGGGTGTTCGATGCCGCCGGCGTAGGCTCTCTTAATCCCAGGTTCTCGCATGTTCTGCCCGAAGAAGTATCCGCATACGGGTTCCCCATACGGCTGGTAACTCCCGGAACCGCTAATTATGAGCGGGCCCGGACTATCTCCTATGTCTACCCCGACGCGATGGCGGACCAGCTTGGCAGCCTCCCCGAGAAGGCCGGGGTTTACTATAAATCAAAATAAAGGAAGATCCGCATGAAGAATATAATAGCGATGGCAGTTCTGGTCCTGGCGGCAAATGCGGTTTGTGCGGCGGCCCCGGCGCCGGGACAGCCGGCTTTAGAGCAGTTGGGTCAGGCAACCCCCGCGGTATCCGCGCCCGGGGCGCTTCCCGCCGCGTCCGGGCCTGTAAAGCCGGTAAAGGCGGGCCGGGATCTGACCGCGGATTACCAGCGCATCTATAAAGCGTCGGACCGGCTGATGGCGGGAAATGAAAAGACGGAGCTGCGGAAGTACAAAGTGCTGCTTGTGGCGGGCTTCCTTTCCAACAACGCCACGGCGCCCGCTTCTTTCCTCGGGTTCGAGATCAGGAAAGCGACGTATTTCCAAACACAGATAAAGATCCTGGAAGCGCTCGGCGTGGACTACGCGCTGGCGCCCATAGAATCGGAACAAACTCCGGAATACAACGCGGGAATCGTGGGACACGAGATCGCCATCTCGAAAAAACCGGTCATAATACTCTGCCACAGCAAAGGCGGGCTTGACACCCTCGCGGCCCTTATAAAGTACAGGGGGCTTCGTTCTAAAGTGCGCGGAGTAGTGACCATTCAAACCCCGTATTTCGGCTCTCCGGTGGCGGATTATGTTCTCGGGCACCGGGCGCTGACGCAAATATCGAGCTTGGTCCTTGAAGCTAATTCCGGGACGATAGCGTCCCTCCGCAGCCTCGAGACGGGCGTCAGACAAAACTATTACGATTCAAATAAAGCGGCGATTGAAGAAATAGAGGCCGAAATACCGATGATCTCCTTCGCGTCGTGGGAAGAGAGCCCGCGGTATCCCGCCGCCGCTGAGCCTTTCAGAGAGGCGATAAGCAAGGCGATGGGCGGGCTTAAGAGCGACGGGTATGTTCCGCTCGCGAGCGCGGTGCTTCCCGGGACGGATTATATACTGGCCAAAGAACTCGGCCATTTAGAAACCGTGATAGGGAACTCCCTTCCCGCGTTCACAAATACTTTGCTTCTGATGATAACAGCCGGGGGCCGGTGAAATTACACTTTTCTATCCCTATGTCCGGGGCCGGCCTGTTTCTTAGCCGTGAATTTGCCATGGTCGGCGCAGCCGTGCTGCCGTCAGGCGGCAACTCCGGCGGCTAAACGCGGCTACTGCTTAGTTGGCTTTTGACGTGAAGGAATATTTGGTGCGGGAGATGTTTTTCGGGGTCAGCCGGGTTTGACGCATCTCGCGCCGGTTTTCCCTGTCACTGGCAAAATAAGGCAAAAGGAGAGTCGATTTGTGCGGCAATCTTTTAATGGATGCCGGGAGGCAGGCCACGGAACAGGCGGAAAGCTCGCCTTTGTTTTGAGCGTCGTCCATCCTGACGCAAAAAACGCGCCGCCCGGGGCCTAATCTTTCAAGCAGGACGCGGTGCATCGCCGCAAATTCCCGGGCGTTCAGTTCCTCCGCCGCGCCCATGATCACCAGCGTGGAGCGTGGGTCAGGCTTAATGCGGCCGGAGGCGATATCCGCCGCGAGCGCGAGAGTAAAGCCTCTGCTCATTGCCTGCGCCAGTATTCCCGGAGCGGAAAGGATGGCGTCTATAGAAGAAACCCCCGGGAAAACCGATACGGGGAAATTCTCCGCAAGACAGCGTTCGGATAGCTCAAGCCCCTCTCCGCGAAGCATAGGATTGCCGTAGGTCAGGTAGCCGGTAGCGTGTCCGGCCGCCAGATCTTTTTTAACCGCGGCCCAGAGTTCATGGATGTCCACCGGCCCGCCCCGGAATATCGGCCGCAGCTTTATGCGGCTGTCCAGTTCCTTCAATTCCCGCGCGACGCGGGCATGATCGGAATGCACGTAGAAAACGGAGCGGCAGCGAGCCAGCGCCTTTACGGAGCCGACAGTCATGTCGCGGGACGGAAAGAGGCCGGAGCCGCAGATCGCCAGGCTGGCGCCGCCGGCGGTTTTTTTGGGGCGCTCTTTTTTTGTTTGCATTTCTGAGGATGTGGTCTTCGCTGAAAAAAGGGCCCGGGGTTTTCTCACCGCGCCCTTTTCTTACTGGCCGGTCTATTTGTCGGTGAAAAGGCGCCCCTGGATGTTATAGATAGCAGAGCCGTCTTTCTTCTGCCACAGCTCGGTATAGTCGAAATGAAGCCCGTTAACCACGATCGTGATCCAGATATCTATATTGTCGGTGTTGTCTTCTTTGATCTTGATGACGTTGTTCTCATAGGAGCCGACAACCACTTCATCCTGGTTTAAAAGCTGGGTCCCCTTTTTTCTGTATCTCGCGGGCTCAATGGTCATGCTGATCATCGAGCAGTCGATGTAGCCGCCTTTGCGGATAAGAAAATTCTCGTTTTCCTCGAAATTCATTTTCATGTAGCAATGGTCGCCCGAGCCCTGGTAGGTCCACTCGCCCTGGCCGAGCCAGTTTCCGGACAGGTCCGCGGCCGAGCAATTAACGGCTATCATGCAAAGTATGGCTGCTATCAGTTTCATTTTTCCCTCCGCTGTCGCCTGCTGCGCGGGCCGTGCCCGGCTAAAGACATCATATAATCTTTCCCTGCCAAAATCCACCCCGGAACGGTCCGGCGCCGGAGGACATAACGCCGTCTAAGCCGCGGACTTAGCGAACGCGGCCTTTATTAAACCGCCGCTCCTGGGTCGAAAAACCGGCCTGCCCTGGTTCTTCGGCCTTATAAAAAATATTAGTAAAGGAGTAAACTGATATTAGAGGATGTGAAAGGGAACCGGGTTCTTTTAGCGCGGGCTGGCGGGGGCGAAAACCATAAAAAATGGAGATCCACGACGTGGAACCTCCGGGCGATAATTTAGGATTGCTGTCCTTTGGAACAGTAGCATGGAACAAGAGCGGTTCAATTGCTATGATATTAACTTATAAACCTGATAGGGGGTTTTATATGCCCGAAATTGAAACAGAAGTTTCCGGCCCGGATGCTTCTTCAGTAAAGGCGAAGCCGGAGCCGGCCAGCCTCGATAATAGGATAGTTTGCTTCGCCGCTATGGGATTTATACTTCGCCTGACCCAAAAGGCGTTCTGGGCGATTATGCTGTTCGCTTTCGTAGCCGCCGTGCTGGCCGGGTTTAACGACCTGCCTAAATATCCGATTTTTAACAAGTTCGTAGTATTGGAGCGGAGCGTTGAGACCCCCGTGCTGGAAGCGCTGCGCCGCAGCGTGCCCACTAACTTCCGCGGCAGCAATGTGGCGGCGGGGATACTGTTCGGCTTCGTTTTTGTTTTCTCCTTCTTTTTCGGGATCTGGGGCGACGGCTTAATCGCGCGGGCGGCCGAGCTTCGCGTGCTGCGCGAGATGAGAAAAGAGGAGATAAAGGCGGTTTCCGGGACGGCTCCACCGCAGGCTGAGGTGAAACTGGGCCGGAAAGACCTGCTTGAGATCTACGCCCGAACCAAAAAATCACTGGAAGAGCATAAGGTCAAAATGGCTTTCCTCTCCATCGATGTGGTGAATTCAACGGGAATGAAGGCCGGTGAGGAACCGGGGATAGCGGAAAGGGATTTCCGCCATTACAAGCGCCTGGTCGTGAGGGCGCTGAGCGCCAATAATGTTCTTAAATCGGCCTGGACTCCGGACGGCGTGATGGCCGGTTTCAAGTCCGTGCCCGAAGCGGTAAGCGCCGCCCAAACGGTGATCGCGGACCTCAAAAAGTTCAACAGCGAAGTTAAGACCATCAAGGCTGAGTTTGCCGTGCGCGCCGGGATCAACGCCGGCGAGGTCTTTTGCGACGAAACCACGCCTATGGCGGAAATGACCGATATGGTAATAGATATCGCGGGGCACATGCAGAAATACGGCTGCGTGAACGGCATCGCCATCCCCAAAAGCGTGATCGAGCCGCTGCTCGGCGAATTCCGGTTTGCCGACGCCGCGCGGGTGGTGGACAAACTTCCGGTCTACGAGTGGAAACCGGAAGCCGCGCCCAGGGCGTAGGCTCCGCCGCGGGCCGGCGCCGGAAATAGCCGCTGTTGTTTTCCTGCGAGCTTTTGGCGGGAATCCAAAAAACATTTTTCTGCTGGATACTCTCCTGTGAATTGCGGAGATTACAGGCCCGGGAATTCCATATTCATCCGTAACTCATAGCCGCAGCCCGGGCTGAAGCCGCAAGCGCCGGGGGAGCATGACGCCCCAATAAAATATGAGAGCCGGTATTTTCGGCTATACTGCCCTGATAAAATCGGTATAATGTAAAAATAAATCTTCAGGCGCGAGGAGACCGATTTATGAAAGCTCTGGTAAAAGCGAAAGCGGAAAAAGGACTGTGGCTGGAGGACGTGCCCAAGCCGGTCATAGGCGATAACGAGGTCCTGATAAAGATAAAGAAGACGGCTATCTGCGGCACCGATATCCATATCTACCAATGGGACGAGTGGGCGCAGCGGACCATCCCCGTGCCCATGCACGTGGGCCACGAGTTCGTAGGCGAGATAGCGGAGCTGGGCAGGTTCGTGCAGGGACATTTTGTCGGCGAGCGCGTCTCGGGCGAGGGGCATGTCGTCTGCGGACACTGCCGCAACTGCAAGGCCGGCCACCGCCACCTCTGCATAAACACGAAGGGCGTAGGGGTGAACCGCCCGGGCTGCTTCGCCGAGTACCTGGCCATGCCGTCGGAGAACGTGTTTTCCATTCCCGAGGGCGTTACCGACGACGAGGCTTCCATCCTGGACCCGCTGGGCAACGCGGTGCACACCGCCCTTTCCTTCGACCTGATAGGGGAGGACGTGCTTATCACCGGCGCGGGCCCGATAGGCATAATGGCCGGCGCGATAGCCAACCATGTCGGGGCGCGCCACGTGGTGATCACCGACGTGAACGAGTACCGCATGGACCTGGCCCGCAAGCTGGGCATAAAGAACGTGGTGGATTCCCGGAAGGAGAAACTGCCGGACGTGATGAAAAAGCTCGGCATGACGGAGGGCTTCGACGTGGGGCTGGAGATGAGCGGCAATGCGCAGGCCTTCAACGACATGATAGCAGCCGTAAAGATGGGCGCGAAGATCTCCCTCCTCGGCATACTGCCGGCCAATACCACCATCCCGTGGAACCAGGTCATTTTCAAGGCGCTGTTCCTGAAGGGGATCTATGGCCGGGAGATGTTCGAAACCTGGTATAAAATGTGCGCGATGCTGACGAGCGGCCTGGATATCAAGCCGGTGATAACGCATCATTTCGCGGCGAAGGATTTCAGGGAGGGCTTCGAGATAATGTCCTCCGGCAAGTCCGGGAAGATAATACTGGACTGGACCGGGATCAATTAAGGCGCGGTTTAGCCCGGGGGCCGGCGGGCAAGGGTATGGGCCCGGCGGGCACCGGGTCGGCCACACCGTGGCCGCCCTCCTCACTCAGTCGCCGCGCTTACGCAAGCGGCTCCTTCCGTGAGGGCCCGCCGAACCCATACCCT
>CAIQNV010000125.1 GCA_903873295.1 uncultured Elusimicrobia bacterium | reverse complement strand
CGGGGGGAACCGCGCAACGGTTCCTGCGCGGCGGAATGGGCAACCCCTGCCCGGCCCGGTCCCGATCCTAATATGACCCTCGAAGAATTTGAAAAGCATACCGCGAAGGCCATCCGGCGCCTGCCGATTTTCTTCAGGGACAAAATGGAGAATGTGGTGGTGCTGGTGGCCGCCGCGCCTACCCCCGCGCAGGAGCGGCATTTCCGCGGCGGGCTGCTTGGCTTATACGAGGGAATATCGCTTCTGGACAGGACGGCCCATTACAGCGGCGCCATGCCGGACAAGATAACGATCTTCAAGAATAATATCGAAGCCCGCTGCTCCGGGCCGGAAGAGCTGGAGAAAGAGATCAGCCACGTGGTTATGCACGAGATCGCCCACCACTTCGGCATAAGCGACGAGGAGCTGATTAAAAAGGGGCTTTATTGAGCGCGCTCGCCGCGGCGCAGGTAGCCGGAGGCCGCCGTTATTCTGACCTTTACGAACTCCCCCGCTGTCAGCGGGTTTTTTTTATCCGCCGCCACTTCCACCCTGCCGTCTATCTCCGGCGCGTCGCGGTAACTGCGCCCGGCAAGCGGCGAATCCATGAGGATCTCGAGCTTCCTGCCCTTAAGCCCCTGGTTTAGAAGGTCCACTACGGCGCTCTGCGCGCGCACCAGCGCCTCCGCCCGCTCTTCCTTCACCTCTTCCGGGACCTGGCCGGGGAAACCCGCGGCCGGGGTGCCGGGCTCCCTGGAATACTTGAACACGCCCACATTGTCGAAGCGCGCCTTTTTCACGAAAGCCAGCAGCCTGCTGAAATCCTCCCGCGTCTCGCCGGGAAAGCCGACTATGAAATTCGTGCGGATGGCGATGTCCGGCATGGCGCGCCGGAGCTCGGCTATTTTTTCTTTTATCGACTTTTCCGAGGAAACGCGGTTCATGCGCTTCAGCACTCTGTCCGCTATGTGCTGCAGCGGCATGTCCAGGTAGCGGCACACGCTTTTGTGGGCGCGCATAATCTCGATCACTTCCGGCGTAAGCCGCTCCGGGTAAACGTACATCAGCCGCCACCACTTCACGCTTTTTATCTCCAGCAGCGCGTTCAGCAGCCAGGCCAGGCGGGGCCGGCCGTAGAGGTCGGTGCCGTAGGCGGTGGTGTCCTGGGCTATCAAAGAGATCTCCACCGCCCCGCTCTCGGCCAGGCTCCGCGCTTCCTCCACCAGGGATTGCACCGGTTTTGAGCGGAAGGGCCCGCGGATCGAGGGAATAAGGCAATAGGCGCAGCGGTTGTCGCAGCCGTCGGCTATCTTTAAATAGGCGCTGTGCGGCGCGGTCAGGCGCGTTTTAAGGCGGGGGGCCGCGAGCGCGCCTTCGGCCGGGGGGATACGGCTTTTTCCCTCTTCCAGAGCTTTGGCCGCCTCTGAAAGCGCGTTTATGCCGACGGCGGCGTCCAGGCCGGGGAAATGTTTAAGCAGGTTCTCTTTTTCGCGCTCCACCAGGCAGCCCGCCGCCAGCACTTTAGAAAGCTTGCCGCGGGCCTTGAGGGCCAGCAGTCTTTTTATTTCCTGTTCGGATTCCTCCACCGCCGCGCCCAGGAAGGCGCAGGTGTTTATCAGCGCAGCGTCGGCGCCGTCCTCATCGGCGGTCAGCTCCCAGCCGGCGGCGGACAGCTCACCCGCCATCACTTCCGCGTCCGCGAGGTTCTTGGGACAGCCGAGGGAGACAATGAATATTTTGGGCATCAGTATTTTTCAACGCGCTTGATGATCCAGTAAACCGCCACGCCTATGCAGGACATCAAAACCACGAAAACCGGGTAGGCTATACGGTGGTCGGCGATATGCGTGATGGTCGTAAGCTCGGACATGCCGCCGACGCCGGCGAAGAAGCTGGGGACGGCTATCGCTATGACCACGGCGTTGAGGTTCTTCATCATCACGTTGAGGTTGTTGCTCACGATGGAGGCCCTCGCGTCCATCAGGCCGGCCAGGATGTTGGAGTAGATCTCGGCCTGCCTCATACACTGGTTGTTCTCGATGATGATGTCGTCGAGGAATTCCTGGCTGCGCGGGGTAAGCCCGATCTTTTCGGCGTTGTGCTTAAGCCGGTCGATGGCGTAGGAGTTGGCGTTGGTGGCGTTGAGGTAATAGACCAGGCTCTTTTCCAGGGTGAAAAGATTGAGCAGGTGCTTGTTCTCCATGGACGAGTTGATCTTGTTTTCAAGCTCGTCGGCTATCATATTGATGACCTTGAGATGCTCCATGAAATGGAAAATGGAATTAAAGAGAAGCTTGAGGAAAACCTCGCGGATGCCGGTCACGTGCTTGAAGTACTTGCCCGAGAACATATTGATGTCTTCCGACAGCGCGAGGATAAGCTTGTCCTTGAAGAGGAACAGGCCCATGGAAGAAACTTTGAACAGGAAGTGGTCCTTCGAGGAATAATTCTTCGGGCGCTTGAAGATCATCTCCAGGTGGTCCGGCTCGAATTCAAGGCGCGTCGGCTCTTCGGGGTCGAAGGCCGAGGCGAAGTTATGCTCGTCGAGCATGAAGTTCTCGACCAGCCACTTCTTCTCGTCTTCGCTGGGATTCACCACGACCCAGATGTCGGGAGTCTCCGACTCTACCGGCGTCACCTGGTGGTCTTTGATCTTATATCTTTTAATCATGTGCTCATGAACCGCAAAAAGTAAGAGGCATCTTCGCAAGCCTGAAAACCGGCAGTTTATAACTGAAAACTGGCCACTGGCAGCTGGCAACCGGCGACCCTCCCCCTATTTTACTATTTCCGCGCGGCCTTTGCCTTTTTCGCGGGCTTCAGCTTTGCCGCCACCGCCGCGCCTATCCCGGAGAGATTGTCCACCACGGTCGCGCCGGCCTTCTTCAGGGCCTCCACCTTCGAGGCGTGCGTGCCGGCATTGCCTTCCACTATAGCGCCGGCGTGGCCCATGCGGCGGCCGGGGGGGGCCGTCTTGCCGGCCACGAAGCAGAACACCGGCTTGGTCATTGCCTTCCTTATATACAGGGCCGCGTCTTCTTCGGCCGAACCGCCTATTTCGCCTATCATAATAACGGCCTCGGTCTGTTTATCGGCCTGGAAAAGTTTAAGGGTGTCCACGAAGTTCATCCCCTGCACGGGGTCGCCGCCTATGCCCACGACGGTGGACTGGCCCAGCCCCTGGCTGGTCACCTGCCAGACGGCCTCGTAGGTGAGCGTGCCGGAGCGGGAGACCACTCCCACGGAGCCCTTCCGGTGGATATAGCCGGGCATGATGCCGGCCTTGCATTCGCCGGGCGTGATGACGCCGGGGCAGTTGGGGCCCACCAGAGTGATGTTCTTGCCGGAAGCTTTAAGGGCCTCCAGGCGCTTCTTCACGCGCACCATGTCCATCACCGGTATGCCCTCGGTTATGCAGATTATCACTTCCACTCCGGCGTCGGCCGCTTCAAGGATGGAATCGGCCGCGTAGGGCGGGGGGACGAAAATAAGCGAGGCGTTCGCGCCGGTGGCCTTTACCGCGTCGCGCGCGGTGTTGAACACCGGCCTGCCCAGGTGCTCCGTGCCGCCCTTCCCCGGGGTGACGCCGCCCACGATGTTCGAGCCGTAGTCCAGGCACTGCTGCGCGTGGAAAGAGCCCTGGGCTCCGGTAAGCCCGTGCACTATAAGTTTAGTTTTTTTATTTAAAAGTATGGACATAGGTTGTTACCTCGCCGCCTTCACCGCTTTCTGCGCGGCTTCCCAGAGGGAGCCGGCCTGTTCCAGCTTCAGGCCCGACTTGGCCAGTATTTTCCTGCCTTCCTCCACATTGGTGCCCTCCAGGCGCACGATGAGCGGCACGTTTATCTTCACTTTTTTCGAGGCTTCCACCACGCCGGCGGCGATATTGTCGCATTTCATTATGCCGCCGAAAATATTGACCAGCACGGCCTTCACTTTGGAATCCTTCAGGATTATCTGGAAGGCGCGCGTGATCTGGTCCACGGTCGCCCCGCCGCCCACGTCCAGGAAGTTGGCCGCGTCGCCGCCGGCCATTTTCACGGTATCCAGGGTGGCCATCGCGAGCCCCGCGCCGTTCACCATGCAGCCGATGTCGCCGTCGAGCCCTATATAATTGATCCCGATCGCCTTGGCCTCTTTCTCGATCTCGGAAGCCTCATGATCGGGCTTGGCCTCCAGGTCTTTGTGGCGGAACAGCGCGTTGTCGTCGGTGACTATCTTGGAGTCTATGGCGAGGAGGCGGCCGTCCTTTGAGATTATCAGCGGGTTGATCTCCACCAGGTTCGCGTCCATCTCGATGAAAACTTTCACCAGCTGTTTGGCCAGCTGCGTGAACTCGCGGAAATTCTTCTGCGGTATCCTGAGATCGAAAGCCAGCTGGCGGGCCTGAAAATCGAGCAAGCCGGCCTCCGCGTCCACCGCTACCTTGATTATCTTTTCCGGGTGGCTGTGGGCCAGCTCTTCTATGGACATGCCGCCCTCGGCCGAAGCTATTATGGCCGGGCAGGCCGCTTTGCGGTCCATTACGGCCGAAATGTAGATCTCGCGCTCTATCGCGCAGGCCTCTTCCACCAGCACTTCCTCAACGGTGAGGGCCTTGCCCTGGGTCTGGTGGGTGATTATCTTCATCCCCAGCATTTTTCCGGCCAAATCCCGGGCCTCGGCCGGGGTTTTCGCCAGCTTCACGCCGCCGGCCTTGCCGCGGCCGCCCGCCAGCACCTGCGCCTTTACCACCCAGGGGCCGGGGCCGTCGATATGCAGCTTCTCAAGGCAGTCGCCTATCTTTATAACGCCGCAGCGCGGCAGCATGGGGATCTGATAGCGCTCAAAAATCTCTTTGCCCTCGTATTCGAGTAATTTCATTGAAGCCCTCCGGGGAAGTAACAGGACAGCTATGGTCCGTTTGAAGTCCTACAATATAATTTGTAGTATAATTCTAGGCGTAAAGTCCAGCGGAAAAACCGCGGGCTGCGACAGCTTTAACGGTGCGGCTACCTTCAAAAAACACGAGGCTAAATCCAAATGAATAAGACCACGAACAGCAGGAAAGTGAATGTCAGTCAGCTCAACTCCGTTACGGTGCGGTTCGCCGGCGACTCCGGGGACGGCATACAGCTGGTGGGCAGCCAGTTCGCCAACGCCACCGCCATCGCGGGCAACGATTTAAGCACCCTGCCCGATTATCCGGCCGAGATCCGGGCCCCGGCGGGATCGCTGGCCGGCGTAAGCGGCTTCCAGATCAGCTTCGGCGACGAATCAGTGCTCACCCCCGGCAACAAGCCGGACGTGCTGATGGCGATGAATCCCGCGGCGCTCGCCGTGAACCTGAAAAACCTGGAGAAGGGCTCGGTCATCATAACCAACTCCGACGCCTTCACCCCGGCCGCGCTGGAGAAAGCCGGCTACGCGTCGAACCCTCTTGAAGACGGCTCGCTCGCCAATTACCGCGTTATCGGCGTACCCGTGAACGCCCTGACGGAGGGCGCGCTCAAGGATTCCGGGCTTACCAGGGCGCAGATACTGAAATGCAATAATTTTTACCTGCTGGGCCTGCTTTACTGGATGTACGGCCTCCCGCTGGAGACCACCCAGGCCTGGATAAAAACTAAATTCAAGAAGATCCCGGAGCTGGCGGCCGCGAACAACAAGGTGCTGATGGCGGGCTTTGACTACGCCGAAACCACCGAGATCTTCGACGCTAGGTTCCAGCTTAAGAAGAGCCCGGTGGTCCCCGGCAAGTACCGCAACCTCACCGGCAACGAAGCGGCGGCCTACGCGCTTATCACCGCGGCGAAGCTCCTGAAGAAGAAGCTTTTCTACGGCTCGTATCCCATCACCCCGGCTTCCGAGATCCTGCAGACCCTTTCCAAGCACCGCGCCAAGGACGTGGTGGTGTTCCAGGCCGAAGACGAGATCGCCGCCATGTGCTCGACCGTCGGGGCGGCCTTCGGCGGGGAGCTGGCCGCCACCGGCACCAGCGGGCCCGGCCTGTCGCTCAAGTGCGAGGCGCTGGGCCTGGCCGTGATAGCCGAGCTGCCCATGGTTATCGTGAACGTGCAGCGCGGCGGGCCTTCCACCGGCCTGCCCACGAAGACCGAACAGTCCGATCTGCTGCAGGCCGTCTACGGCCGCCACGGGGAATGCCCGCTGGTGGTTATGGCCGCGTCCAGCCCGGCCGACTGCTTCCACACCACGCTGGAAGCGGCGCGCATCGCCGTAAAATACATGACGCCCGTGATAGTGCTGACCAACGCTTACCTGTCGAACGGCTCCGAGCCCTTCCGCATCCCCAAGCTTTCGGAATTGCCCAAGTTCCAGATAAGCCCCCTGCCGGACCCGGCCGACTACAAGCCTTTCATGCGCGATCCCGAAACGCTGGCGCGGCCCTGGACCTGGCCCGGGCTGGCCGGGTATGAATACCGCGCCGGCGGCCTTGAGAAGCTGGACGTCGCCGGAGGCATCAGCTACGATCCCCTGAACCACGAGGTCATGACCAATCTGCGCGCCGACAAGGTGGCCAGGGTGGTGAAGGAGATCCCGCCCACGAAGATCCACGGCCAGGCCGAAGGCGACCTGCTGGTGGTGGGCTGGGGCTCCACCTACGGCGCCATCAAAACCGCCGTCAACGAGGCGCGCAAGGCGGGCCTGAGCGTGTCTTCCATCCATATCAAGCACATCTTTCCCATGCCGCCGGACCTGGGCACTATCATGCGGCGCTTCCGCAAAGTGCTGGTGCCGGAGGAGAACTCCGGGCAGCTCAGAATGCTGCTGCGCTCCGCGCATATGCTTGAACCCCTGGGCCTTAACAAGGTGCAGGGCCAGCCGCTCAATTCCGACGAGATCCTGGCGAAGATCCAGGAAATCCTGAGGGGGAATTAACATCATGGAAAAAACAAAACTTACAGCCAAGGACTTCTCTTCGGGCCTGCCGGTCAAGTGGTGCCCCGGCTGCGGCGATTTCGCCATACTCAACATGATACAGAAGACGCTGGCCGGCATGGGCCTGCCGCTCGAGAAATACGCCGTCATCTCGGGCATAGGCTGCTCCAGCCGCTTCCCGTACTATGTGAGCACCTACGGCTTCCATTCCATACACGGCCGCGCGCTGCCGGTGGCCACCGGAGTGAAGCTCTCCAACCCCGACCTGGCCGTCTGGGTGATAACCGGCGACGGCGACGGGCTGTCCATCGGCGGCAACCACATGCTGCATACGATACGCCGCAATATAGGCCTGAAGGTAGTGCTCTTCAATAACCGCATCTACGGGCTGACCAAGGGCCAGGCCTCGCCCACCACCCAGCCCGGCTCCAAGACCAAGACCACGCCGCTCGGTTCCATAGATTACCCGTTCAACCCGGCGCGGTTCGCGGTGGGGCTCGACTGCACCTTCGTGGCCCGCGGCATAGACACCGACATCGCCGGCACTTCCGTCATCCTCGAGCGTGCCTCGAAGCACAACGGCACGGCTTTCGTGGAAGTGCTGCAGAAATGCCTGCCGTTCACGGATAAGGAGTTCGACCCGCTCAAGGACCCGGCCGTTAAAGAAGACCTGCTGCTGAGGGTCGAGCACGGCAAGCCGCTGGTGTTCGGGAAGAACAGGGATAAAGGGATAGCGCTCCGCAATTTCAGGCCGGAGATAATAACGTTCAAGCCCGGCGCGGTGCCGGCGGAGGTGGCGGTCTACGACGAGACCAACGCCGAACTGGCTTACCTCATCAGCGGCTTTACCCAGCCGGAATTCCCGACGCCCATAGGCGTGTTCAAGGTCACGCAAAAGCCGTCCTACGAGGAGCTGTACTACCAGCAGGTGGCCGGGATAGGCGACACCAAAGCGCACGAGCTGGAAACCCTGCTGACCGGCCCCGACGCCTGGGAGATAAAATAAGGAAGCGATAGCGGCCGCCCGCAACAGGGCGCGGAGGGCATGGAGTTTCACGGAGTTTTTTCCGTGGTTCTCCGTGCCCTTCGTGTTTCCCAAAAAAGGGGTCAGGTCTTTACTTTTGACCTTTTTCAACACGACAGGCCCTTGTCGGGTTGATATCTTAAACTATATCTGGCGTTGTATTGCGGCAAGGAGGAATATATGGCCAGACCTCTTCGTATAGAATATCCGGGTGCGGTTTATCACATAACTTCGCGCGGTAACCGGCGCGGAGGAATCTTCCTGGATAATGAAGACAGGAAAGTTTTCCTGTCGGTATTGGAAGAAACAATCCGGCGCTTCAATGCGTCATGCCACACCTACTGTCTGATGGGTAATCATTACCATCTTGTAATAGAAACGCCCGAGCCAAACCTTTCCAGCGCAATGCGTCACCTGAATGGCGTCTATACGCAGACATTCAACAGGAGACATCGTAAATGCGGTCATTTATTACAAGGGCGATATTCCGGCATATTAATAGAAAAATCCGCATATCTGCTTGAGGCCTGTCGTTATGTAGTGCTCAATCCAGTCAGGGCCGGGATCGTGGATGCGCCCGGCGATTGGGAATGGAGCAGTTATAATGCAATGGTCGGGCTAGTGGAGAAACCTAAATTCCTTACAACCAGATGGCTCTTGGAACAGTTCGGAGAAGACCTCACGGCCGCCCGGGCCAGGTTTGTCGAATTCGTAGAGGACGGGCGCGGTAGCGAGTTGTGGAAAGACCTGGTCCACGGAATCGTGCTTGGCGGCGAGGAGTTTGCAGGGCGTTGCCGGCTTCTTGTGCACAGGGAGGGAGACATTAATGAAATCCCCAAAAAGCAGCGTAATGCCGACAGGCCGGAACTGGCTGCAATACTTAATGGTTCTGGCCTTAATGGGGAAAAATGGCTGAGGGCTGTAGATAGTTTCGGTTACACGCAGAAAGAGGTCGCGTCGCAGATGGGCATGCATTATTCTTATGTCAGCCGCGTGCTTACGCGCGAAAGGTCAAAAGTAAAGACCTGACCCTATTTTATTTTTTCTTCACGTATTTTATGCGGCGCAGGTTGGTGCCGGGGAAGTAGAACTCAAGGATGTCCTTGTAGGCCATGTCGTACTTGCCGGCGAGCCCCGCCGCGCCGCTCTGGCACAGGCCGATGGCGTGGCCCCAGCCCCCGCCGTAGATCCAGTAATTGCGCACCTTGCCGTTCTTGAAGCGGTTTATCTCGATCTCGAACAGCGTGCTTTTAAGCGAGCTGAAGCCAAGGATATTGCGGATGAGGTGCTCCCTGGTGACCGTAACGGATTTTTTTTTGCCCACCAGCTTCAGAGAATTGACGTTCCCCGACGGGCTGCGCCTGAGCGGGATGACGTCCACCAGCTCGCCGACGGCATATTCCTTGTTGACGCGGAAGCTCATGTCCTTATGGCGTATTATCTTCAGCCAGCGGAATTCCGAGGCGCGCACGCGGCCCGGATAATTGCAGTTGGCCTGGGGATTGCCGGTCAGCCACAGATGGAAGTCCCAGGGGTCAAGCGGAGCCTGCGGACTGCCGGGCGCCGTATCGGGCTTGGTCACCAGGTAGGGGGAATCGCCCCAGCCCGTAACTTCTTTTGAGGCCTGTATCCAGCCGCCACAGTTAGAATGATAGAACGTGTAGGCGGGCCGGCCGTGGTAGGTTAATATCCAGCCCTCCGTCTCCACCACGGCGCGGCTGGTGGTGTTGGCCTCGTTGGACTTGCCTTTGTAGGCCTGGCAGTGCTGCCCGTCGCAAAGATGGTAGCCGTCGGCTTTATGCTGGCCGCCGCGCGCCCGCCGGATAAGCACCTGCGTGCGGGCTATCACGGCCTGAGCTTTCAGCGATTCATAAGGCCACTGGGGGGCCACTTCGCTGGGCACCACGCCCAGCAGGTAAAGCTCGCTCTCTATGACATTCACCACGCCTATCCCGCGCCCGCCGTTGGGGTAAAGCTCTATATAGCCGCGGTATTGCCGGTCCCCGCCGCGGAACCAGGGGTTTTTAGTTTTGGAGGAGGCGTCGAAGATCACCGAGCCTCCGGCCCGGGCCGGCTTTACCAGCACCGCTCCTTTGAAGCGCCCATAGACGGTGCCGTCGGGGGCGGTCAGCGCCACCTTGTCGCCTTCCTGCGTTGCGGTCCAGGCCTCGTCCGGCGGGATATTCGCGTAGACCTTGCCGCTCGCCTTGCCGCTTACGGTCAGGCCTTCGAAAGATTTAATTTTAAGCAAATTGTTCCTGCCCTGCTTGCCGGTATTCCCGGTGCCTATGCCCACCCGTATCTTCACCGACGGCGAGAGGTTGGCCAGCGCGTCCAGCGGCTCCATCACCAGCGGCTTCGTGATCCTGAAAGGCGGGCGTATTTCCTCCGGCTGCTTGGTCAGCTTGCCCTCGAGCACCTTCATCATCTTGGACGCTATCGGATGGCCGGGCGCGTAGTCCAGCACGCGGAAATACTGGTTCCAGGCCTCGTTGAACTTGCCCTGCCGGGCGTAGATGCCGGCCAGCGGCAGGCGGGCCTCGGTGAAGGAGGGGTCCTTGCGGAGGGCCTCTATCAGCGCTTCCTCGGCCTCCTTATGCATCTTGAAATTCATATAGTTCCAGGCAAGTATGTAATCTACGCCCGCGAAGTCCGGGCGGAGCTGCCGGTACTTGTCCAGGTGGGCCAGCGTTTTCTCTTTATCGTCCAGGTTAGAATAGACGCTGGCCAGTCCCAGCTCCGCGCGGGCGTGCAGGGCCTGTATCTTTATGGCCGCTTCGAAGGCCGAGCGGGCGCCTTCATAATCGGCCTGGTGGAAGCGCAGCCAGCCCAGCTCGGAATAAATATCCGGATTGTGCGGATCGCGCTCGAGGGCCCGCATCAGGGCGCGCGCGGCCTCGTAGTAGCGTCCGGCCTGCTTCAGGCAGGCGGCCGCGTTCAGCACGGGGCGGGGGTTAGCCGGGGCCGCGGCGGCCAGCGCGAAATAGGCGGAGGCGGCCTGCAGGAGCTCGCCTTTCAGGTAAAGATCATAGGCCGGAGCGGCGCAGAAGCCGGTACCGGATTGAAATAGCAGGAATAAAAGAATAAGATTAAGTCTTCGCACGGCATTCATATCGTATGAAATTATAAGAAACATGCGAAGGGGAGAAGAGATAAAATCAGGCAGAGGAAAAGAGTTCCCCGCAGAGTGGAGCGAAGCGATCCCGGTAGTCCGATAAAATACTGCGCTTGCCGGAGGTAAACCGCCGAGGGCCGGGCATGGGGTTGCTCTGAAGCCGCTTTGGGGAGGTGAGGCCCGGCTCTAGAGCGAAGCATAATTATGCTTCGCGTCCGGGCCGCAAGGGCGGAGGCGGTTTTCAGCATAAGCAAAACCGCCGAGCCGGGACCGCGCAAAACCGCTATGCGGTTTATGCGTGGCTGGCCCCGCTTCGGGGGGAACCGCGCAACGGTTCCTGCGCGGCTGAATGGGCAAGCCCATGACCGGCCCGTATCCACGCTAAACCCGGAAGCTCCGTTAATTTAATGACTGAAGAAATTTCCGATCCTGAACTTATTTCCGCCTTCAAGGCCGGGGATGCCGGGGCGCTGGGGCTGCTGATGGAGCGGCATAAGGCCGCCGTTTACGGCTACCTGCTGCGCCTCACGGGCCGGCCCGACGCGGCGGATGACCTTTTTCAGGAGGTTTTCCTCAAGCTGGTGAAAAATCCGTCCTCCTACGGGGAAAAGGATAAATTCAAGGCCTGGCTTTTCACGGTGGCGCGCAATGCCGCCATGGATCATTTCAGACGCGAGAGCTCCCGCGGCGAGGTCCCGCTGGAGGGCGACGGCGAACATCCCGGCCCGGCCGATTTTATCGCTTCGCCGGAGCCGGGCCCGGAGGCGGCCGCCGTCAACAAGGCGCTGGGGGAAAGACTGGACGCCGCGCTCGCGCTGCTTTCCTCCGACCAGCGGGAGGTTTTTTACCTGCGCCACTATTCCGGGCTGTCCTTTAGGGAAATAGCCGAAATGCTTTCTGTTCCCATCGGCACGGTGCTGGCCCGCATGAGCCGCGCCGCCGCCCAACTCCGAAAGGAACTGGGACGGCAGGGAATGCAATAAAACCGGGGGCGCGCGCGTTGTAGCTATAGGAGCTTATTATGAACTGCGGTTACGGGGAAAAACTTATCATTTACTTCTACGGCGAAGCCGCGGAAAGCCTGAAGGCCGGGGTGGAAAAACACCTGGCCGGCTGCGCGGAGTGCCGCGGGGAGCTGGCCGCACTTCTGGCGGCCGAGGAGCGGCTGTCGGCGCTTTCCGCAGGCCCGTCCGAAGATTCCGTAGCGGCGGTCATGCGGGCGGCCCGCGCGGCCGTTTCCCGCGGGCGCGGCTTCAATTTGAACTGGGGCGAAGCCCTGCTCTCCGGGGCGCTGGCTTCGCTTCTGGCCGTGGTTTTCGCTTTCTCCGGCCGCGGCGCTTCGGCCGACCTGGCCTGGAACAGCGGGCTGGATTCCGGCATGGATTCGGTGGAATATTCGATGTACCAGACGCAGTCGGACCTGACTTCCGCCTCCGGCGACTGGGAGTACAGTTACAGCGCGCTTGAAGACGAGGGGCAGCGGCTGGAGAGTAAGGCTTAGAGAAAGTGAAAAGCAAAGTGAGATGCACGAAATCAAAGAGGGGGAAAATATTATGAATAAGAGAATCGTTATGTGGGCGGCGGTGCTGGCGCTCGTTTCAGGACCGGCGCTAGTATTGCTGGCGCAGGAAGGGCCCGGAGACGAGGAAGAAGTCGAAATGATGGAAGGCGGCCCGGGGAAGCCTGAAATGCGGCCCGATATGAGAGGCGGCATGGGGCAGGAGAAGCTGAAGTTCAAAAACAAGAAAATGATGCGCGAGGGGAAGGACGAGGGCGGCCCCGGCTTCATGCCCGAAGAAGACGTCCTGGCCGTGATATTAAAATATGACCCCGCCTTCGGCAAGAAGCTGGAGGAGCTGCGCAGCATCGCTCCCGCGAAGTATAAGATGGTCCTGCAGATGTCGGGCAAGCTGTTCGGCATGGCCAGGATGGAGCAGGACGAGAGCATAGAAAAAGACGCCGTGCGCGCGCTGGCGCTGGAGTTCGAAAGCAAGGAGCTGTCGCTTAAATACGACAAGGCTTCCGACGCCGATAAAAAGGCGATAAAGGAAAGCCTCCGCGGCAAGCTCGCCGAGCTGTTCGACCTGAAGACAAGAGGACAGGAACTGCGCGTGAAGCACATGGAGAAAGAGATGGCCCGCCTCAAGAAAAATCTTGAGAGCCGGAAAGTCAACAAAACCAAGATAGTGGAGCAGCGCCTGGAGCAGCTGACCGGCGAAGGTTACGGCTGGTAAAAGAGCCGGGGAAAGTCCCTGTACCCCGTAAATGAAAAGGCCCCGCGGAGCATTCCGCGGGGCCCTTATTTATTTTTAAAAAGGCAGCAGGAGCCTTTTTTGGGAGCCTTTTTTTATGCCGTAGGTCTTGTCCTGAAAATAGCCATGCCGATCATAGCCGGGGCTCCATAGTTATTTGTCCACCTGTAGCCGGCTATGGCGGAGACATATACCATTGTTCCGACCTGCCCGCCCACACTTCCGATAGCCGCCGTAGAGCCGCCCCCGCACAGGTACGTGGTTACACTGCCATTGGTCCAGTTATTCACGATAACCATCCCGGAAAAATTAGGGATATCGATCGTCCCGCCGTTAGCGACAAGAATGCCCGCGGGAGTAGTATCCAGGTGATAAGTGGTGGCGTAAGCGCCGCTGTTGGCATAAGAGCCGGCTACTTCGAGCTTCGAGCCGGGGGTCAATGTCCCGATGCCGACGTTGCCGCCGGCGGGCTGCAGCGCCAGGTTGCCGTTATTGGCGACATTGTGTTCGCCGGTTTGCATGCTGATATACCGGCTTGCCGCGGCGGCGTTCCCGACGACCTGGAATTTTATCCCGAAAGGCGTATCCGTCTCGTTGGTCGAAAGAAAAAGCGCGGAAGACGCCGCCGTGGGCGTTGAATTGTTCTTTGTTTCCGAAGTGGAAATGATCGCCCTGCCATAAGCGAGAGTATTAGCGGTGTTTAAGTTGCCGTTAATAAAACCCGCGCCATTAACTTCCAGCTTGTACCCCGGCGCCGCCGTCCCGATGCCGAGATTGCCGCTATTAAGAATGGTCAGTTGAGGCGTCCATGCCGGACTTGTCCATGTTCCCGAGCCGCCGGTGTAGAAAGTGAAACCGCCGCCGGTTTTAGATTCTATCAGGGCGGCTGCATTAGCGGCGCCTCCAAAAGCTAAGGCGGCCGCGTCTCCGGTCTTTTGCAAAGCCAGAATATTGCCGCCTCCGAAGACAGTCAGCACTCCCGCTGAGGGCGCCGTCGTCCCTATGCCGACATTGCCGTCGAACCTCGAAACTATGCCGTTCTCGTTTTTAGCGCCGGCGGCGAAAGCTACGGATTTTCGTATGTTGGCCGGCGCGCTCGTGGTCAGCCCCGCCCAGGTGACCGCGCCCGATCCGGGATTTTCCGATAAGCTTATCACCCTGGTAGTGTAATCAGTATAAAATTCCAGCCAGAGCTGAAGGTCGCCGGTCCCTGCGCTCACGGCGTGAATATTCTTGAATGTCGCGGCCTGGCCGTTCAGCCCCCCCATCCGGGTGGTGATTTGCGGGCCTATCCCATTCGTCCATCCCCCATAGCTATCGGGTGAATAATACACATAGGACGGGATAAACACATCCACTTCGGCGCCATACTCCGAACCGGAGGCGGAGGTCATTTTAAAACTCAGCCTGGGCGATGTGTCCGAGGAATTATCGAACAGCTTGACATAATAGGTGCCTATTGAAAGCCCGCCGTTTTGAACGGTCCGCACCGCATGTTTTATGGTCGCGTGGGCCGCGGAGATCAGCAGGGAACCATTTACATCCAGCGAAGCTCCCGGCGCCGCCGTCCCGATGCCGACATTGCCGGCTTTTACTACGAAAGCGGACCCGCCCACGGCGAAGCTGCCGCCGGGGATATCGGCGGACCCCCTGAGCACGGTGTAGCCGTCCACCGAGAACCGGTCCAGCACCTCGAACTCGGCGGCGTAAGCCGCCGCCCCGCCCAGAAGGCCGGCTAAAAGCGCTGGAATAAAAATTTTCCTGGTAAATCTCATAAGACAAAAACTGTCCCGACCCCTATTACAAGACTTTAAGCAACGTCCCCTGCGGCCCCTGCGGCTCTGCGGCCCCCTGCGGCCCTGCCTGGCCGCCGGTATGTCCGTCGTGCAAAAAAAAACCGGAGCGGGATAAATATATAAGCCCCTCTATATTATCATACACCACAAAGGCGCGGGAATCCCGAAGAAAACTCGAAAACAGGGGGGATACGGGAAAGGCAGCAGGAGCCTTTTGCCTTCCTTGGGGATATTCTTTGCCTGGAGGGAAGAGGTTAAAGGCCTCTTGAAAATACGTGCTCAGACCGACTATGACCGCGGCACAAAGGGCAGCGATACCGAAGCCGCTTTAAGGGATTAAGCCTCCCGATATAATGTATTGACAAAAGGCACACATCTGCTATACTATTTAAAATGCACAAGATCTTTGAATGGGATAAGCAAAAAAACCGTAAGTTGATAAAAGAGCGCGGAATCTCATTTGAAGCTGTTGTTTCCGGAATTGAGAACGGCAATATGGTAGCGACTGCCGCAGGTAAAGGTAAATTCAGTCACCAGAAGCAGCTTTTTGTCGCGCTTAATAATTACATTTATATCGTTCCTTGTGTCGAGGATGCAGATAAAATATTTTTGAAAACGATTCTCCCGAGCCGCAAAATGACTAGGATTTATTTAGCTGGAGGGCGACTTAAATGAAAAAATACAGGCTTGATCGGGAAGAGCGTGAAATCCTGGCCGCGATTGAAGGCGGCAAATGGGAAATCGTACGGCCGACAAAGGCCGAGTTTCGCCATTACGCAGTAATCGCAAAAAATACGCTCCGGAAAGACCAAAGAATGAATATTCGCATATCCAGGGCGGATTTGCTTGGGATAAAAGCAAGAGCTGCAGAAGAAGGAATTCCTTACCAGACGCTGGTTACAAGCGTCATCCATAAATATATTTCCAGCGGTTTACCCCCGGCATAATTAATTTACCCGAAAGGCTCCTGCTGCCTTTTGCTATACCTTATTTCACCAATTTGTAAAGTCATGTCAATATGACTATACGCTGATGGGCTGCGGAAGGGTAGGGGGAAGGCATATTCACCGGGTTATCGAGTTATCGTGCAGCGTCCCCTCGTCTACCCTCGTCTATCTCGTACCCGGGAAATAAAAACCCCGCGGAGGCCGCTCCGCGGGGTTTGCGCGCCTTGGAAGTTCAGCGCACCAGCTTGAACGCGTCCACGAGGCCCGCGCCCTGGTCGGTGGGCTTGAGGCCGGGAAGCGGGGTGGCCGCCGCCGTAAGGGCCGCCCTCACCGCGTCGGAACCTTTGGCGCCCGCGCCTACCGCCAGCGCGGCCAGGCCGGCCGCGTGAGGGCAGGCCATGGAGGTGCCGGACATGGTGGTGTAGCCGCCGCCCTTTTTGGTGGAGTAGATGTTCACGCCGGGGGCGATAATGGCCACTTCGGGACCGCGCGACGAGAACGAGGCGAGCTTATCGGCCGAGTCCGAGGCGGAGACCGCTATAGCCTCGGGATACCTGGCGGGATAACCCACCGGGCCCGAATCGTTGCCGGCGGCGCAGACTACGGCCACGCCCATCTCTTTGGACTTTATCATGATCTGTTTGAGCGCTTCGGTGCCGCTGCCGCCGCCGAGGCTCATGTTGATGACGTTCATCCCGTTCATGACGGCCCACTCGATGCCGCCCACTACCCAGGAGTACTGGCCGGAGCCGTTCTTGTCCAGCACTTTCACGGCGTAAAGGTCTACTTTCGGGGCCACGCCCACTACGCCTTTAAGGTCCTTGACGGCGCCGATGGTGCCCGACACGTGCGTACCGTGGCCATGGTCGTCCATGGGGGTGGCGGTGGAAATTATGGCGTTGTAGCCGCCTTTATAATTCGGGGCCAGGTCGGGGTGGGTATAGTCCATGCCGGTGTCGACTATGGCCACTTTAACGCCCTGCCCGGCGGTATAGTCCCAGGCGGCGGCGGCGTTGACGCGCTTCACGCCCCAGGGAATTTCGGGGTCGGCATCGGGCCGGATCTCCCCGAAGACGGGGGCGTCCCAGCCCTCGCCGGTGCGGATCATCGAGAGAGCGCTTTCCACGGTGGGGAGAGGTACGGAGTCCATGGAGGCGGGGGCGGCCTCTATCCAGCGGATATAGCTGTCTTCCGCCACGTCGGTAACGCCCTTCAGGGAGTAGATGCTGGCGTCTTTCGTGTTGTCGGGGAACACGGCCACCAGGGAGTCTATGAGGGTGAATTTGCGCGTGATCTTTCCGCCGATGCTTTCCACGCTTTTCTCTATCGCGCCGCCGCGGACGGCGGGTTCGAAGCTTACGATCTTCTGCGAAGCCTGCGCGCTGACGGCGGCGGCTAAGACTAGGCCGGCAAATAACGCTGTTGATCTTTTCATTTTTCCTCCGTTTTGCTTTGGTGTAAAGGGCAGGCCTTCAGACCTAAACCCAATATAGGACTTTTGTTTGACAATTGTCAACAGTAAATTTAACGGCGGGGGGAAGGAGGCTGGTTTAATATTTTTTTATGCCGCTGGTGTCGAACTTGCCTACCACGCCGGAGACCTCCGGGTTGCTCATCAGCATGGTAAGCGCCTGCGGGTTCTGCATCGCCATGGCGATCAGCTCCGGGTTGGAATTGATCAGGTCCCCCAGCGCTTTGGGATCGTTCATCAGCGCCATCGCGGCCGGCGTGTTCAGCAGGGCGCTGACGATGCCGCTGGAGGCCACGGCGCTCACTATCGCGGGGTTCCCAAGGGCGGCTTTAACCAGGGGATTGTTCATGAAATTGGCCGGCCCGCCGCTTTTGAGATAGTTGGCCAGGCCCTGCGGGCTGGCCGTGGCGGCCTTTACCGCGCCTCTCGACATGAAGCCGTCGACTACATATTTATTATTCATCAGCGCGCCCACGGCCTTGGGGTTGTTCATCGCCTTTTCCATGGCGGCGCTCAGGTAGCCTTCTTTGCGGCCCACCAGCATCTGCTCCTTGGCCCTGGTATCGTTCGATTCCAGCGCGGCCTGGTTGGCGGTTCTGCCGCCTATCTGCCCGGCCGGCACGGTGTTCCCGTCCTGCGCCTTTTGGGCGGCGGCGGCTTTTTCAGCCTGCTCCATGGCCTGCCGGCTCGGTCCGTCGCCCGGCAGGGTGCCTGATTCCGCCCCGTTCGCGCGGTAGCGCACGCTGTAGCCGCTGTCGGTGAGCTCCGGGTTATAGCCGGCGCTCTGGCTCTTTTTAATTTCCCCTTCGGAGGCGTTGAAAGCGTTGTATTCCTCTTTTGAAAGGCCCACGTCGCTGGAATTTATTTTGAGGGTCCATCTGACCAGCAGCACGGCCAGCACGATATAAACCGGGCTGAGGTAGACCCAGATCTTCCAGCCCGACTTTTTCTTTTCTTCTTCCATGTCAATAATATAACACCGAAAAAGAGGCAAGTCAATGGCGGATGTGTTATAATTTATCGATATCCATAGCCGGGGCTTGTTTCGCCGGCCGGATAGCTATGGGCAAATTAATCATAGTCATACTTTCAAACCTGGCGCAGGGGTTCCTTTTTGTCACGGGCCTCTTTTACCTGTTCCTGAGCTTCCGCGGCTTCTGGCGGGTGAAGAGCCCCGCCCGCGCCGAAGCCCGGCGCCGCTTCGCGCTGCTGCTGCCCGCGCACAACGAGGAGGGGGTGGTGGGGCTGGCGGTGGAAAGCCTGTCCGCCCTGAAGTACCCCCGGGAGCTTTTTGATATTTTTGTGGCGGCCGACCATTGCACCGACGGAACCGCCGGTGTCGCCGCGGCCGCCGGGGCTAAAGTTTTGGAACATGTCGGGCCCGGCCTTAAAGCCGGCAAAGGCCGCGCCCTTAAGTGGGCCACCGAAAAAATACTGGCCGCCGGGAACTACGACGCGCTCTGCTATTTTGACGCGGATTCGCTGGCGCATCCCGGTTTTCTCGAGGCTATGAACGCGCACCTCGCCGCCGGGGCCGAGGCGCTGCAGGGCCGGCAGCTGGCCAAGAATACCGGTTGTCTGCTGGCTAAAATACTGGCCGCCGGGCATATCGTTTCCAACCGGTTCTTTCAACTGCCCAAGCAGGCGCTGGGCCTCTCCGCCACGCTGCACGGCAAGGGGATGTGCTTTACCGCCGGGCTCGCCCGCAAATTCCACTGGGACGAAACCTGCCTGACCGAGGACCTGGAGATGCAGATGCGCCTGATACGCCACGGCGTGCGCATTTCCTGGGCGCAGGACGCGGTGGTTTACGACGAGGAGCCTGAAACCCTGCGGCAGTATTTGTGCCGCACCATACGCTGGACGCGCGGCTCGCTCGATACGGCCCGCCGCCATCTGCCCGGGCTGGCCGCCCGCGCGCTGCGCCGGGGGGATCTCAGGGCTTTCGAGGGCGCTCTTTATTCCGCCCAGACTTACCGCTTTGTTATCGTGGGCGCCGGGGCGGCGCTGGTCTGGTTCAGCCGGGATTCTTTTAACCTCGTGGTCTGGTTTTACGGCAGCCTGCCGGGCGTGGAGAGCGCGCTGAAGGCGCTTTCCCTGGCGCCGCTGCTGCTTTACCCGGCGGTGGCGCTGTTGCTGGAGCGGGCCAGGCCCGCTTTGGTGGGCGCTTATTTCCTGCAGCCGTTGCTGGGAATTCTGCGGCTGCCGGTCTTTGTGGCGGGCATGCTGCGCGGCACCGATTTTTGGGGCCGCACCGAGCACACCAGCCGCGTAGCCATAGCGGACCTGGTTGATTGACCATGGGCGGAGTTGCTTTTACCTGACAGTCGCTTTTGGAGGAAACTTATGAAAAAAATTCTTATGCTGGCGCTGCTGGCCCTTGCTACCGCGGCCTATTCCCAGGAGCTCAGCAAGGCCGAGCTGGACGAAGTCCCCGGGATGAAAGATAAAAAGACCGAAGCCGTCGAGAACGACGAGCCGGTGCTGAGGCCCGACCCCCAGAAGACGATGGCCGAACTTTCAACCGCGCTGAAGCTGAGTTCCAAGCAGATCGAGAGGCTGTTCGCGGCCATCAACAAGAAGAAGGACGAGTTCGACAGGCTGATGGCGGAATATGAGAAGAACGCCGCCGAAGAGAAAAAATGGCGCTACAAAATGAACGCCAACCACTATGAGATGGTAAAGCTTAACCGGGAGCTGCCCGACGCCATCCGCGAATTCCTGGACGATGACCAGCGCCAGAGCTATGACCAGATCCTGGAAGCCGCGAAAAAGCCGGCCGCCGCGGCCATAGAGCAGGCGCCCGCCGCCGACGAAAGCGCGCCTAAGCCCGCAAGAAAGAAGCGCCTGGTCAGGCGCAAGAAGATCCCCGCGGGCGGAGCCGCAGCGCCGGCCGCGGCGGCCGCCGCCCAGAGCGAGGAAGAGGGGCAGGTCATGGTGGACAAGGAATCCCCCGGGGACCGGCCCGCGCCCAGAAAGAAGCGGGTGCTGAGAAAGAAGGCCGCCCTCCGGCTGGAGCCCGCCGCCGCGGAGGAGCCCGCGAAAGAGATCGCGAAAGAGCCGGCGGAAGAGCCGGTGACGGAGGAAGAGCCGGCCGGCGCCAAGCCCACCGGCAAAGAAGCCGCCCCGGCCGAAGAGGACGCGGGCTCCTACCCGTAAGGGGGGGCCGGGCAAAAACGGCAGCTATGGAACATTCAAGGATTTTCCGGACATTCTTTTCGCCGCGCCGCCGCGCAGGCGTGTCTCTTGTCGAGCTGATGATAGCAATGGCGATCCTGACAATAGGCATCGCCGGGATGATGAAATCGTTCAGCTTCATACAAAAAACCGTGCAAACTTCCAAGAACAGGACGCTGGCCTCCAATCTGGCGCAGGAAAAGATGCAGATCCTTAAGCAGAAGACGTATTATCAGGTGCTGGTTACTTCCGACCCGGCATATAATGAAACCGACTTTTCACCGGAAATTATTCCGTACGATACAGGTTATTTTCCTCCTGAACGGATCATAGAAGGCGGTGTTCCCTACACGCGCTACACCTATATTCAGGCGGTCCTGGAAGATTCCGGCGCGCTTGGAGATATGGCTCCGAATGTTCCGGATGTCGGGATGAAACGCATTACTGTGACCGTGGTGTGGGGATACGGCACGGGAAAGCGCAAAGTGGTCCTGCGCAGTATTATGGCTAACCCGGATACTGTAATGGCCAATGTAGTATTCAACGGCCTCGTGCGTACGGCAGGCGGAGTGCCCATACAAGGGGCGATGGTTTCCCTGGTGGAGACTTCCGGCTGTGCCGATACCACCAACGCTTCGGGTCAATATTCCATAAACGCGACTCCCGGAACCTACACCATTATGGTTTCCGCCCCGGGCTATTACGACGCCCCTTTGAAAGGCGCAGTCGCGGCCGCCGGCAGTAGCGTGCCCAATAATTTTACACTCACTGCAATAGCTTTCGGCAGGGTAGAGGGATACCCGTGGCTGACCGATCATCTGGTCATAAGCCAGGTGGTGGGCAGCACCGTAGCGCCCTCGTCTTTCGATCAGGAATATGTGGAGGTTTTTAACCCGACCACGTATACCTGGCTGATGAACGGCGCTATCGGCCTTAAATTCCAGCGGGCCTCCGACTTTTCAAAAAAGACCATACTGCTGGATTACAGGGTCACCCCCTCCCAATTATCCAGTCATAGTTATTATCTTTTCGCCAATACCGGCACCGTCGTTATAAACAACACGGCCATCCTCGCTGATGCCGTCTGGTCCTCCGGCAACTCGCCCTTAAACTTTCCCCATTTCGCTACGGCCCGCAATATTATCCCGGTGGAACAGGACAGCAATACGGACTCCGCCTTGGAGGAAGGCGGCGGGGCGCTTGAACTTTACAGGGCGGCTGACGCCGTTGCCATAGACCGGGTCGGCTGGAACAGAAGCGGCTTCCCCCCGCCGTTCTACGAGTTCGCACCCATCACCCAGCCCTATGGGCTTTCCAGCGACGATCTTTACGCCCGTATCACAAGCACAGCCGATGCCGGCGGCGTAAATCTGAATTTCGGCCCCGCCTATGATTCTAACAACAACAGCGTAGATTTTTACCTCTATTTAACCGGGATAAGCGTTCCGCCGCACAGTTCCTATTCCGGGACGAAAACCGTTCGCTCCGGCACGCCGGCCGTGGGGGCGGTGATATCCTGTACGGACGGTCTGTCCGCCTCGGCGGAGGCGGTTTCCAGTATAACCAGCCCGACTTACGCGTATTTTTCGCTGGTGAATGTGGCCACAGGCACCTGGACAGTATCCATTGCCAGCGGCACGAACAGCCTCCCTTCGATCCAAGGTGCGGTAACCATCGCTGCCGCAGGTTCCGTAGCCGTTTTTCCCAGCCCGTCCACTTTTCTTACGGAGTATATCGGCACGGGGTTCGTTACCGGCCGGGTGGTAGACACTTCCGGTTCCCCGCTTTCCCCGATAACGGTCACCTCGGGCGGGGCCAATACCACGACAACAGACGGCAGCGGACGCTATCGGTTGCCCGTTAATCCGGGCACGAATGATATAACCGCAAACTCGGTCGTGGCCGGTTCCCCCTCCTCTTATGTCACCGCCTCCTCTGTTACGGTAACTGTAGAAATCGGAGAGGTGCATACCGTGGTGGATTTTGTGCTTTATCAGGGCGGCCGGATCAACGGTTTACTCACCAGGGACGGCGTCAACGGCCTGCCGGGGATCGCCGTGGCCATACTGGATGCCAATAATGTGGCGCGCGACCAGCAGGTGAGCGGAACAGACGGGCGTTTTACTTCGGTGGTATTGTCCACCGGGTTATATACGGTAGTGCCGGCCTTAGGTTCGCTTGAGGCCTCCGCTCCGGACTCCTCCACTGTTGCCGTCACGATGGGAGGCAACCAGGCCGCCTCCACTTTTGTTATCTCAGGCTCCCTGGGTTATATAACCGGCTCTGTAAAAGCCCTGGGCCAGCCGATCCTCTCGGGGGTGCTTATTGTGGTGACGACCGCCACGTTCACAACCCCGCCGACTTTGAGTGCCGGCACGCTCAACGGCACGCCGTATTATATGGTTTCCAGCGGCGAGGACGGCTCCTATCTGGCCGAGGTGCGCGGCAGCACTTATAATGTCTATGCCTATTATCCGAAGCCGTCCGGAGCTGCGGTCGCGATAAGTACCGCGGTCGTTTCAAATGTGTCCGTTACCGCCGGACAGACAAAAACCGGAGTGAATTTCTCATGGTAAGGGCCCGCAAAGGCGTGACATTAATGGAGCTGATGATAGTGGCGGGCATAGTCTCCACGCTGTTCGCCGTTGCCGCGCCCATACTGCTGCAGGCGAACCGCCAGTTTATCATGGTCCGTACCAAGATCGAGCTGCAGCAGGAGGCGCGCGGCATCATGTACGTGCTCACGCGTTCCCTGCGCCAGGCGCAGAAGGATACTATTGTTATAAGCTGCGTCGCCAACCAGCCCTATTATTCCAAGATCCAGTTCGACACGGAGCAGAGCAGTACCACGGCCGTCTCAAATACCCGGGTGTTCCAGCAGGAAGGGACCGTCCTGTATCAGCTTATCGGCGCCAATAAGCGCGTGCTCAGCAGGAACCTGAGTTACCTGGCTTTCACGTTTCCGCGGTCGGACGATATGAGCATGCTCTCGGTTTCAATAACCCTTCGCAAGAGTATTTATCAGGGCCGCACCAAAGCGCTGCATATGGCGTCTGAAAAGGTGCACATTATGAATTAGGCAGGCCGAATTGAACGAGGTATTGGTTAATAGCATGGAGCTGTTATGAAAAATAGAAACGGATTTCTTCTGGTCGGGGTCATGCTCGTCTTTCTTTTGTTACTGATAATAGTGCCTGTAATGGTGCTATGGGTGCAGAACGATACCAAAATGTCGGTAAAGGACCAGAAATCAAGCGCCGCGTTCGGCCTGGCCGAGGCGGCGGTGGACAGAGGCTACTGGAAAGTGAAAGGTTCCACCTCTACTTTCTCACAGGTGGTTAACGGCGGCGCTATTGCCGGCTATAATTTTGACGTCACCTACAAGGATATTGTCGGCGGCAGTTACCGTATCAAAATATCCTCCGGGCCGTCCACCGACCAGATAACAATAATCGGCGAGGGCCGCGATCTGCGAAACCGTGAAGTGCGCGCTATTACAGCTATCTACGATAACAATACCATTCCGGGGGCGGTGCTTGCCGGCGGTGCTATCACTACGAACGACCAAAGCGTTATTCACTGGGGCCCGGTTCTGGCCATGGGAGACATTACGGTGAACAGCGCCGGACATTTTCCGCGCAAGCTTTCAAGGCAGGTGGTCAAGAAAGGCAGCGCCATCTCCTTTAATTACGACACCAACGGTACCGACCCTCCCAATACCGACAGCCTTGAATGGTGGTCCAACTATAATGTGCCGGAGTTGCCTGTCTTCGATTTTGAGACTATGCGCGCCTCCGCCGCGATGACCACCTCGCTTGACTGCCAGGACGTGTCCACCGAGACTTATACCACACACAGCACGTTTACAGGCTACGACCCTACTCCCGATACCTGCCCCGGAACCGCGTCCCAGGGCTGCTCCTGCACCGGAGCTACTTTCGGCTGCGGCGGTTACTGCTCAGGCAGTTGTTCTGCGTCCTCCACTCATACCCCCTCTCCGGCTACCTGTCCCAAAACTTCCGGGGGAACTAAAACGTGTTCCTGTAGTACTTCAGGAACCTTCAGTTGCAATGGGGCAACAGCCTCCTGTCTGGCTTCGGGCACCTGCATCCACACCTATAGCCCAGTGCCCACGTCTTGTTCCTATCCCAGCGGAACGGAAACATGCGCATGTAATGGCTCAGGAAGCTTCAGCTGCGGCAGCGCCACCTGTACAGGCGGCTGCACCGCGAACTACTCCGTCAGCGTTACCACCGCTACGTCATACTGGGGAATGAAATGCTGCCACTCCAGCGTTTATGGCGGCGCGGTCACCTGCGATTACCCGGCGCCGACAGTTAATCCCGGGCGCGACGGCAGTTGTACGGACTGTAAAGTCTGCACCTTTCCGGGCACTGCGCTTAAGGACAAAAATTACACCTGGTTCTGGGATAATAATATTACCGTCTCTACTAATACGGCTGCGGGAATATACTGCTTCAATGACATAGCGGTCAGAGGAACCGTGATCGCGCGCGGGAATATGGCCATATATGGATCGGACTCCTACCCTACCGCCGGCGGCGGCCCCACGTTGCCGGTGCCGGTGAACGCCTGGAGAGAATATCAGTATACCGGTTTGGATACCACAAGTTCGTGCCAATATCCGGGCGATATCGGTAAGGGCAAAAATGCCGCCACCTACGTTCTGGGTTCTTGTAATTCCTCAGTGGACAGCGGGACGGGCGACGACCTTGGTATATGGGGGTTCCAGTATGTGGGGGGAAATCTTACGCGCAGCGGTTCCTGCGATAATTACGGCGCTATCTGGGTGGGCGGCGATGTGAACGGCACCGACAACGCTATGGTTTTCTACGACGCGAAACTAAAGGTTCCCACGCTGAACGTGATGCTGCAAAGAGAGTCGTGGAAGGAAACAAGGCCCAGCGCCGCGGCCTGGCCGTGACGGGCTGGTGGTCTATAGTGTGATTTGCGGACGGCTGCATAACTAAAACAGGAGACATATATGAATATTGCTTTTTTGGGTTACCCCGGCTCAGGGAAGGGAACGCAGGCCAGGCTTCTTGCCGGCAAATTGGGGCTGGTGCATGTTTCTTTCGGAGATATCTACTGGCGCGAAATAAATAAAAAAACCCCGATGGGCCAGGAGGTCTCTGATTATCTGCCTACAGGCCGTTTGGTCCCTGATTGGCTGGTATTCGGCTGGCTGAAAGAAAAATACGCCGCTGAAAAACGGGGTTTCCTCTTTGACGGGTTCCCCGCCACCGCGGAGCAGGCGGAGCAACTGGACGCCTGGCTGGCTTCCCGCGCCGCCGCTTTGGACGCCGTAGTTTTCCTGAAAATTCCCGAAGCGGAGGCCGCTAAACGGCTTGGCGCGCGGCGCCTCTGTCCGGGCTGCGGCGCTATTTTCAACACTCTCACTAATCCTCCGTTCATGGAAAATCTCTGCGACTCCTGCGGCGGTCCCCTGAAGCCCCAGGAGGATGATAAGCCGGAGGCGCTTAAAAAACGTCTTATGGTATACCGGGACTATACTTCGCAGCTTAGCTCCTATTACCGCGGCAACTCGGCAGTGCTGGAAGTTAAGGCCGACCAGCCGCCGGCGGAGGTATCCAAGCAGATCCTTTCCGTGCTTAGAACCGTAGGCAGATAATAAAAAGGCTGCCTTCCTCTCTTTCATGAACGCTAAGCAAGAAGAGTATATCAGGCGGAATTGGCGGGAGTTTACGGCGCGGCAGATGGCGGCGACTCTGGACCTTAAGAGAACGGAGGTAGAAAGCGTTATCGACTCGCTGCGCGAACTAGGCTTATTATTCTGTATTTAAAGCATCGTATTGCATAAAAGTCTTGACTAAACAGCACAAGACAGCGTAATATACTGTATGGAACGCTATTTATATAACCATATTGTTGGTGATTTGCGTAAGAAGATGGTGTTTATAACAGGCCCGCGCCAGGTTGGGAAAACATTTTTCGCAAAAAACATTCAGGTGGAATTTAAAAAGCCGGTATATCTCAACCAGGACGATATTTCAGACATAAAAATTATCCGCAAGCGCGCCTGGCCGCTGAACGCGGATCTGGTCATCCTTGACGAAATACATAAAATGAAAGGCTGGAAGGGTTTTCTTAAAGGAACCTTTGACACCCGCCCCGGGGCCCAGTCTTTCCTGGTTACCGGCAGCGCCCGGCTTGACACTTTCAGGCAGACCGGAGATTCCCTCGCCGGCCGCTATTTTCTGTACCGGTTAAATCCCCTTTCCGTAAAAGAACTCGCGGGCGCTATGCCGCCCTATGAGGCGCTTTCAGCGCTAAACCGGCTTGGCGGTTTTCCCGAGCCTTTCCTGTCTTCTTCCGATTCCGAGGCAAGCCGCTGGCGCAGGCAATATTACACCGATCTTGTCCGGGAAGATATCATGGATTTCAGCCGCATAGGCGAAATACGCGCGATACGGCTTCTGCTGGAAATGCTGCGCAAGCGCGTCGGTTCGCCGTTATCCTATACCTCGCTCGCCGACGACCTGCAGGTGGCTCCGAATACTGTGCGCAAGTATATGGAAATCCTCGAAAGCCTGCATATTATATTTGCTATCCGGCCTTTCCATAAAAATATCGCCCGGTCGCTGCTTAAAGAGCCTAAAATCTACTTTTACGACAGCGGTTATGTCGAAGGCGACGAGGGGGTGCGCTTAGAGAACACCGTGGCGGTATCGCTCCTGAAACATGTGCAATATCTGCAGGACACACAAGGACTGGATATTTCCCTTCACTATATCCGCACTAAAGACGGGAAAGAGCTGGATTTCAGCCTTGCCGAAAAAGGCGAGTTGACACATTTTATAGAAGTCAAACTTTCCGATGAAGCTATAAGCCGCAGCCTGATCTACTATAAAAATCGTCATCCGGGTATAAAAGCGGTGCAGTTGGTGCATAACGCCCGCAATGAGCAGGAAAGAGACGGTGTTTCAATTGTCCGTGCCGGCGCCTGGCTGGCGCAGCTGTCCGCCTGACTCCTTTTTATGAACGCTAAGCAAGAAGAATATATCAGGCGGAATTGGCGGGAGTTTACGGCGCGGCAGCTGGCGGCGACGCTGGACCTTAAGCGAACGGAGGTGGAAAGCGTCATCAATTCCCTGCGCGAACCGCTGTTTGTCAGGCTGGCGGCGAAAGCGGCCGTCTATTTCGGGCCGGGTCCCCTGCAGGAGCGGCGGCGGCTCGGCGCTCTTTTCGCGGTCGCCCTCCTTCTCAGGCTCTATTACCTGTACGCCCTTGGAAATACGCCTTTTTTCGAGCCCCTCACTAACTTGGTGGATGACGGCGTCTATAACCTGCGGGGGCGGGAGATAGCCGCCGGCGACTGGCTTGGCGGGCCCTCCTGGCTGATCTACACCACCCCTCTTTATCCGTATTATCTGGGGCTTATCTACAAAATATTCGGGTATTCGGTGGGGGCGGCGCATTTTATTCAGACCTTCCTGGGGGCTTTAACGCCGCTGCTCGTCTACGGCCTTGCCAAAGAAGCCTTCGATTCCAGGCGCGTGCCGCTGGTTGCCGGGGCCATCTGCGCGGTCTATGTCCCGTTCATCTTCTATGAGAATATGCTTCTGGGAGAGAGCCTCGCTATCTTCCTCATCCTCTGCGGGCTGCTCCTTCTTGCCCGAACCTTGAAAAAGGCGGACGGGGCGCCCGGAACCGTCTTCCTAACCGGCCTTTTGTTCGGTATTACCACGCTTTTCAGGCCTAACCTCCTTATTCCGGTCGGTTTTTGCGCGCTTTATCTGGGTCTTCTGCTGGGCTATAAAAGAAAACGGAAAGGCCTCGGGGCCGCGACCGCGCTGCTTCTGCTGGCCGGCCTTGCCCTGGGGATAGCGCCCATAACGCTGAAAAACTACCGCCTTTACAATGACTTTGTCCCTATTTCGGCGCATGGCGGTATGAACCTGTACCTGGCTACCAACCCAGAGAAAGGGGGAGGCTTCCGCCCCTCGGCGGGGTTCGGGACAGGCATGAAGGAGATGATCAACAACTCGATCACAATGGCCGAGCAGGCAGAAGGAAGAGCGCTTAGGCCGTCCGAGGTTTCTTCATATTGGAGCGGCAGGGCTTTAGAGAATGTCCGGAGTTCTCCTTTTGGATTTTTTGTGCATATGCTGCGGGGGGCGGCCTATTTCCTGAACCGCTATGAGTATCCAGACACCATTAATATGCTTTTTGTGGCTGAATTCGTCCCTTTTCTTAAGCCCGGGGCTTTCTCATACGGCATAGTGGCCGTGCTTGCCCTCTGCGGGATCGCGCTCGGCCTGCGCAAATGGGGGTCGGCCGCCTGGCTGCTTGCGGTTTTCGCTTTTACCTATTCGGCCTCGGTGGGGATGTTTTTCATTATCGCGCGCTACCGCGTGGTGGTCGTGCCGCTCTTTATCATCTTCGCCGCATGCGGCCTGGAGTATGCCCGGGAGGCCTGGCTGAAGAAAGACCAGCGCCGGCTTGTCAGGTTCGCCGCGCTTGCCGCGCTGGCTTCTGTCCTTGTCTTCTATCCGGTCCGCCAACTGCGGTTCGCGGTGCCTTATAATACCCTGGGAGCGCACTTTTTCCAAAAAGGGAGCGCGCAGCAGGCCGAACTCTGCTATAACAAGGCGCTCAGGATCTCCCCTAATTTCCCGGATCCCTACCGCAATTTATCCCTGCTTTACCGCAAAGCGGGCGACCTGGTAAAAGCGCAGGCTTATGAAGAGCGGTACCAGGTGCTTAAAAAAATAGCCATGGCCGGGGGCAAATAAGAGCCCTGTAAAGGCGACCTCTCCTTTATATATAGATACTCTTTAAGATATGTGCGGCCTTCGGCGTCCTTTGCGATTAATTGTTAATTTTAAAACGCTAAAAATCACTAAACCGCAAAATCTCGGGGCCCGGCCGGACAGCGAAAAAAATAACACGAAACATATTTGACATCTAATTTCACATCTTGTATAATTTTCAAGTGTTAAAACGGAATAATTCTTTCGTGTTAAACAGTGGGGGCTTTCGTATTTAGCGCAGAAGCCGTAAAAATATCTATTTCTCCGTCGTGAATGTAACAAAGGTAATCCCGGACCGTGAGTCAGAGAGGAACCATGAACCCTAACAAAACAAACAATATATTTTCCATAGGACTGCGCGCTTTACGCTTGCTGCTCGCGCTGATGATCATGTCTCCGACCTCGGTTTTTGCCAATCCTAACGGAGGGCAAGTGATCGCCGGCCTGGCCAATATCGGCGCCGCCGGATCGGTCGTAACCATCGACCAGCTGACAGACCGGGCCATAATAAACTGGAACGGCTTCTCAATAGATGTAGGCGAACTTACAAAGTTCATACAGCCTTCCGCGCTCTCCGCGGTGCTTAACCGCGTGACCGGCGGCGACCCCTCCGCCATCTACGGCACCATTCAGGCTAACGGGCAGGTCTATCTTATCAACCCCAACGGCGTTATGGTCGGCCCCAGCGGCATTATCAATGCGCAGAGCTTCATAGCTTCTACATTGGACGTGGTAGTTGGTCAGTTCATGGCGGGCGGAGATCTCCTTTTCTCGGGCAGCTCCCTGGCCAGCGTGAAGAATGCGGGTACTATCAACGCTTTGGGCGGCGATGTTATGCTTATAGCGCATAACCTGGTGAACACCGGTTCCATCAATGCGGCTAACGGTACCGCGGCTCTGGCCGCCGGTTCCGAAGTCCTGCTGAAATCAGCGGGCAATGAGCGCGTATTCGTGCAGGCCGGCAACGGCGCGGCCGATGTGGGCGTGGACCAGAAAGGGCAGATTTTGGCGGCGGCGGCCGAGCTTAAGGCGGCTGGCGGCAATGTTTACGGTCTTGCTATTAATAATGAAGGCGTGGTGCGGGCCAATGGCGTTGAAAACCAGGGCGGCCGCGTTTTCCTTACCGCCACCGGCGGTTCCGTGGTCAATGCGGGAGAGATCAGCGCGAAACAGGGCGACAAGGGCGGCGAAGTGCGCATCGCGGCCGATAATATTACTTTAAAAGACGGTTCCCTTATAGATGTCAGCGGCGCCAATGGCGGCGGCACGGCTTTGGTCGGCGGCGATATTCACGGTACCAACCCGGATATGCCCAATGCCAAGTACACCACGGTTGAGGCCGGCGCGGTCATAAATGCCGACGCGGTCAACAGCGGCAATGGCGGTAAAGTCATAGTTTGGGCGGATGATACCACGAATTTCCAGGGCAATATCACCGCCCTGGGCGGCGCGGCCAACGGCGACGGCGGCTTTGCCGAAGTTTCCGGCAAGGGCGGTCTTATTTATAATGGCCTTGCGGACCTGAGAGCGCCCAATGGCGAAGTAGGTGCGCTTTTGCTCGACCCCTACAATTTGACGATCAGCGGGGGAGTTTCGACCGCAATTCAGAGCCCGGCATATACTTGGACGGGCGCTGTAGATTCAATTTTAAATGTGGTTACTCTTACAAACCAATTGGCGTCTTCCAGCGTATTGGTCCAGACCAATTCCGCCGGAGGCAATATCGTAGTGGCCAGCGCTATCATATGGACCGGTTACGGCCTTACCCTTACAGCCACTAGTGATATCACCGTGAATGCCGAGATCACCAATCGCGCTTCCGGTTCTCTTGCTCTTAATGCAAATTCCGGCGCGGGCACGATTTACCTCGCCGCGAATATCACCACTACCGGCGGCAGTCAGTATTATAATGGGGCCGTCTCTTTACAAGGTAACGAGACTTTAGACAGCTTTAATGGCAATATTACTTTTGCCAGCACTATAAACGGGGGAAATAACCTTACCATCAACCCCGGCAGCGGCGTTGTGGAATTTAACGGCGCAATAGGCCTCACTGCGGCTGTCGCGGCCCTCTCGGTTAACGGCTCCGGGCAGACTAACCTTCACGGCGGTAATATAACCACCACCGGTTACCAGCTCTATAACAACGGCGCGGTTTATATAGAGGACTACAACGCTTCTTTGCACTCCAATAACGATATTACGTTCGTTCAAACTATCAACTCCGTTCAGGGAAAATCCCTCAACACTACCGCCGGCGGCAATATAACCTTCTCGGGAGCCATCGGGAATGTCGGCGCGCTTGAGTCCCTTTACTCGGCGGCCGGGGCCAGCGGCATCATTAAGCTCAATGGCGGAACGATAAATACTTTTAATGGCCAGCAATACGACAGCCCCGTGCTTATTGCTTTAACCAATGCCGTACTGTACGACGCCCATAACAATATACTCTTTTCCAAGGCTGTGAGCGTTGATGGTACCGAATCCCTTAGCGCTACAGCCTATGAAGGCAATGTTACCTTTGGCGGCATGGTAGGGTCCAGTTCTAACAGGCTGTCTTCCTTATATGTACAATCCGGAACGGATACCGACGACAGGATCTATCTGAACGGCGGCAATATTTATACCACCGGCAACCAGGACTATAACGGCAAAGTCCGGATCAGCGATGTGGACTCCTACCTGGACTCTTCCGCCGGTAATATTACCTCGGAGTATTCGGTGGACTCGCTCCTCAGCCGCGGTCTTACCACTAATTCCCTTGGGAACACCACCTTCAACGGCGCGGTGGGCGTAGGGACTACCGACTTTAAACTCGGTTTCGTGTCCGCCACCGTAACCGGGGCGAGCAGCAAAATTAATTTAAATGGCGGTGCGGTTTCCACCTTGGGGACCACGAATAAAACCGGCAACCAGGATTACCACGGCAATGTGGTGCTTGGCGTTCAAGATGCCACGCTGACTGCGGCTAAGGGTATAAATCCTACTGCAGATGCGACTGTCGGCGCGATCACCTTTTACAATAAAGTGGACGGCGCCTACACGCTGACCACGAATTCGGATGGCGATACTACTTTCAATGGCGCGGTGGGTTCTGGTTCCGGTACCGAACTTGCCGGGCTTACTGCCAATATCACGGGCATAGGCAATATCAGGCTCAATGGCGCGACTATTGAGACTAAGGATACCGACACTTCCGCCATAGGCAACGGCGACCAGATTTACAACGGTAATGTTGAGCTGGGTGCGGACACCACTCTGACGGCTGTGGGTTATGATAATCTAGGGACTCGCGCCGGCGGCGCGGTAACATTCCAGGAGAAGGTGGGTTCCACCGACCACCACGCTCTGGCTATCACAGCTGAAGCTATAACTTTTAACGGCGATGTGGGCGTAGGAACAACTACCGGCGAGCTTGGCTCGCTGACCGCTACAGCGGGTACCACGCCCCTTCCTGGCGCTATTTATATGAATGGCGGCCACATCAATACGCTTGGCAATGGCTCTGACCATACCGGCAACCAGATCTATAACGGCTCAGTTGTTTTGGGCTACGACATGGACCTGGAGGCCAGCGGCAGCATCACTTTCAACGGCACGGTGGACTCCCCCAGTAATACACGGGACCTGACAACCTATTCTGGCGGCGATACTACCTTCAATGGAGCGGTGGGCACGTATGGGAAGCTTGGTTATTTGGACGTTAGCGCTAATTACGTTGACGATATTAACTATGGTTGGGTACCCGCTTCCGGTTCAACCGCTAAGATCAACCTCAACGGCGGCACAGTCAATACTTATTACGGGCAGGATTATTATGGCGCTGTGGTTCTGGGTTACGATACTGCCCTGACTTCGGGTGATGGTTTTGGAAATGGTTATATCGACTTTGACCTGACTGTTAATAGCGATAACTTCCTCACGCCTCGCGACCTGACGCTTAACGCGGGATATGATGTTGATTTTGACGCGTCGGTGGGCGGTCTTAACCGGCTTGCTGACCTGAGCGTTACTGCCACCTGGATCGATTTCGACGGTATTGATGACCCCGTGTATATGGTGTCGGGTAAAGCTAGCCCCACGGTTATTAACACGACCGGAAATCAAACATATACCGGCTCAGTATGGATAGGAGAAGGCCCTGGTGATTACGCGCATGGCAATAACTTCAGCCTGACTGCAGGGAATGCCTTTTCTGCCGGCAATATCACTTTTGACGGCTCGGTTGATGCTTACGGGCTCTATGATGGTGATGAGAATCTATTGTCAAAGTTCGGCCTCACCACTAACTCATTCGGCAATACCACTTTTGAGCACTTGGTGGGTAACAACTACGAACTCGGCTATCTGGACGCTACTGCCACGGGCAATATAAATATCAACGGCGGTATCCCGGGCGATTATGGCACCATTAATACTAAGTTGCTGGGGTCTTCCTCCGGCGATCAGCATTACCACGGGAATGTTAAACTTGGCAATGACGCGAAATTGCTCGCGGCTGGCGATATTCTCTTTGACGGCACAGTGAACTCCGCGGGGACTTCTACTGATCCCAGGTACGGTTTAGACATGACCTCTGGCTACGACACCCAGTTTAACGGTGCGGTGGGCGTTGTCAATCCGCTTAGCTGGCTGGTTAGCAACAGCAATGGGGGTTATATTTATCTGAATGGCGGCACTATCAATACCAACTACCCCTCAGGAGCGTCCGACTACGACGGAGAACAGTATTACGGTGGAAGCGTCGTGCTTCTTAAGGATAATACGCTTACGGCCGGCGGGTATTATGGTGAAAATTCCAGCGGAGAAATCATCTTTAATGGTACCGTGGATGGCGCCTTTGCGCTGACCACTACCTCGGACGGAAATATCAGCTTTAATGACTCCGTGGGTTCCGGTCTCAATACCGAACTGGCTGCGCTTACGGTTAATATTTCAGATAGTGGCAAGACGAAAGGCAAAGTAATATCCTTTGGCGACTCCTCATATAATGTCATTGCGATAGAAACCAAAGGCACCGCTGCCGGAACCGGCACGGGCAGCCAGACCTATAATGGTACCGTGCTGCTTAAAGACAATGCCGAACTGACAGCCGCCACTGGCCTTCACACTGCGGGCGCAGGGGTAGGTGAGATCACTTTCAACGGTGATGTGTCCTCGTACAATGACAATCAGTACGGTCTTAAGGCGTCCGCTACAGCTATAACCTTTAACGGCGATGTCGGCGTAGGGGTAACCGGGGAACTCGGTTACCTGGACGCTAATGCCGCCACTATCAACCTTAACGGCGCTGCTGCCGGCCTGACTGCCGGCACGATAGGCGTTACGACTCACGACGATCAGGATTATAACGGAGACGTGGTGCTTGGCGGCGATGCCACGCTGCTTTCCAATTATGGCAGCATCACCTTCGACGGCAAAGTGGACTCCTCCAAGACTGCGGGCTTGACTGACAAGCATTCCCTGGACGTCACAGCCACGGCTATCTCGTTCAACGGCGATGTGGGTATCGGTTCCTCGCTCGGTCATCTGAACGCTTCCGCTAATACTATCAACCTGAATGGCGCTGCTGCCCTTCCGACTCCCGGCGCGATAGGCGTTAAGACTTACGGTTACCAGGATTATCACGGCGATGTGGTCCTTGGCGGTAACGCCACCCTGACCTCAGACAATAATATCACCTTCTATGACACGGTGAATTCCTATGAAGCAGTCCCTCCTCCCCCCGTCAGCACACCGGACGAAAGCCTGGTGCCGGGTAAGCGCAGCCTTACTTCAAATTCGGTAGGCTACACTTGGTTTAAGGGCGAAGTCGGTACTGGTTATAACTATGCCGCCCCCGGAGATTCTTCTTTTGATGGTATCGATTCCCCCGCCGCGCTTTCTTCCTTGAACGTCACCGCGGGCACCTATATTCAGCTCGATGGCGGCAAGATCATTACCTCTGGTACCTCCTTAGAGAACGGCAGCCAGATCTATGACGGCAACGTTGTGCTTGGTTATGATAATACGCTGAACGCGTACGTTGGCGAAAATATCGGGACGGGTTCCGGTATCGGCGCGATCACCTTTCAGCATCAGGTGGACGGCGGCTATGCGTTAACCACCACTTCAGATGGCGATACGACTTTTAATGGAGAGGTGGGTGGTATTGACACTACCGCGCCTCCGGCCGTCGAAGGCTCCTTCGGATATTATGTTTCACCTCTCGCTTCCTTAAATGTTACCGCTGCCGGCAATATTAACTTCAACGGCCGCGTGATCAAAACCGTAGGGACTGACTCTCTTACGGGTGACGGCAGCCAGGTTTACGACGGCAACGTTGTGCTTGGTTATGACAATACGCTGACCGCTGATAATGGCGAAATAGTTGCCGATATCGGCGCTATCACTTTCCAGCACAAGGTGGACGGCAAATTTGCGCTGGACACTACCTCCCATGGCGATACCACTTTTAATGGAGCAGTGGGTACTCACACTGATCTCAATCCCTCGTTCGACGGCGGATCTTTCACTCCTTTTATCGCCGCGGATAAGGGAATCGCGGCCTTAACTGTAACCACTACCAACGGCAAGATTAACCTCAATGGCGGCGTGATCAATACTCTGGCTACGAATGTATACGTAGAGGGAGAGCCTGCGGGTACCGGTACCGGCAACCAGAGATACAACGGCGACGTTGTGCTCGGCTCTGACAACACGCTGACGGCTGTGGGTTATTCTGACCCTCGTGTCGGTATAGCTGGCGGCGAGATCACCTTTAATGGCGATGTGGACTCCAGCGGCTCCGATAGGCACACGCTGACCGCCACTGCCCAGGCTATATCATTTAACGGCGATGTGGGTGTCGGTTCTTCGCTCGGCTATCTGAGCGCTACTGCCACTACAGGCGCTATCAACTTGAACGGCAACCACTCTACCGTAGCCGTGAACACTATCGGCGACCAGATCTATCATGGCGCGGTTATCTTAGGCGCAGACGCGACTTTAACCGCTCTTGCCGGTCATTCTCAGACAGGCTCTATTACCTTCGACGGCACGGTGAATTCGGGAAATATTCCTGATGGCTTCCCTCCGGCCGGTGACACTTCATACATAGAAATAGGTCACAGCTTAACCACCCACTCGACCGGCGACACTACGTTCGGCGGCGATGTGGGCATCGGTATCAGCGGCGAGCTCGGCTTCCTGGACGTCACCGTGACGGGCGTAAACAGCAAAATCAACCTGAACGGCAATAGTGGGGCCGGTGCGATAGCGGTTAAGACTTCCGACTTTCAGCATTATCACGGCCCGGTGGTCCTTGGCGGAAACGCCACGCTGACTTCCGATACCGCTATAGAGTTCAACGGCACGGTTGATTCTTCCAAGACTGGCGGGGTTTCTGACGGTCATTCCCTGACCGCAACAGCCGCCTCTGTCACCTTCAACGGCGATGTGGGTATCGGTTCAACGCTCGGCAACCTGGACATTACTGCCAACGACGGCACTATCAACCTCAACGGCACTATAGCCGCAGGCGCGATAGGAGTAAACACTTCCGGTTATCAGGAGTATAACGGCGCGGTAGTTCTGGGTGGAGATGCTACGCTGCTCTCCTCCGATGACACTATTACCTTCAACGGCACAGTGGACTCCTCCGGGTCTTCTTCAGGCGGGTCCGCTGGCCACACCCTGACCGCCACAGCCGAAGCTGTTAATTTCAACGGCGATGTGGGTGTCGGTACGACTATTCCCTCCAACGGCACGCTCGGTTCCCTGACCGCTACTGCCGACACTATCAACCTAAACGGTAACGGCGGCGCGATAACCGTTAATACTTTCGGCGATCAGAAGTATGACGGGGCGGTGTTCCTTGGTGGAAACGCTACGCTTAATTCCGGCGAAGATATCATATTCTATTCGACTGTAGACGGCGCTAAGAACCTTACGGCGACTGCCGAGGCCGGCGTAGAATTCTGGGACTCGGTGGGTTCCGATTCCCCGCTCAACTCGCTTACGGTTACCACAGATTATGACGACATTGAACTGGGTGATACTGTCGAGGGTTATGTAGTCAAGACTGTTAACGACCAGACTTATAACGGCCCGGTTTCACTCTATGACAATGATGCCACGCTGACTTCCAGCGAGGGCAACATCACCTTCAATGGCGAGATATATTCATATCTTGATGGTGAGGACTACACCACCCTGCGCTCTCTCACTACAAATTCGTTCCTTGATACCACCTTCACCGGCAATGTTTACGACATTCATGACCTGAATGTTAACATCACGGGTGATGATGGAGTGATCAACCTTAACGGTGTCGCTGACGGCGGGAATGACTTTGTCGACCCGCTGTCGGACGCTGTCTACGCTGCCTCTGTCAATTCTAATCCTATCACTAGCGGCTTGACGGGCCAGTTGATAGAGACCCAGGGCAGCCAGGACTATAACGGCACCGTTGTTCTCAACAACAATGCCGAACTCCAGGCGACGGAGAACATCACCTTCGACGGAGAGGTGCATGGCGCCGCAGTCGCAGATCAGGATAATAATCACAGCAGCCTGTATACTTATGCGTGGGGCGACACCACATTCAACTATGCCGTGGGCGTGGGAGCTGGTGATGTTTTAGCCCGCCTCGTTGTTTCCGCGGCCGGCAATATCTACCTTAACGGGACTGACAATGTTGCTTTCCTCGATTCAACTGGCTACGGCCAGGTCGTTAACACCAATGGCCGCCAGTATTACAATGGCGACGTGGTCCTTGGGAACGACACTCAGCTTAACGCGTATTACAGCTCCATCACCTTCGACGGCATGGTGAATTCCTCGGCTGACAATGAAATAACCGACGGGAACAGCCTTGAGCTGAACGCCAGATACGATATCAACTTCAACGACTATGTTGGAGCGCTGTCTGAAGTGGCGGACGGCGAAGGCACCGCGCTCGGTTCTCTGAACGCTACCGTCTACGATGGCTCTATTTACTTAAACGGCAAAGCGATCGTGACTCTCTACGACCAGGACTATAACGGCCCGGTTCTCATTACTAACGGGTTGTTATGGTCCGAGGTCCCGTTCATGGAGTCTCCGTTCACTTTGGCCGGTTCCTATTATGGTGATGTGAACTTCAACGATACAGTTGGCTCACCGGATGGCGAATACGGCCTCTATGCCGCCGCTTTAAGCGGTGATGTCTCCTTTAATGACGCTGTTGGCGGAAACGATAATCCCCTGGCTGATCTCTTTGTCGGGGCTTATGGGGACATCAACCTTAACGGCAGCTATATCACTACGGTTAATGACCAGATGTACGACGGTCATGTGGTGCTGGAGACGGATAATACCCTGGTTGCCGGCGGCGACATAACCTTCGAAGGCACAGTGGACTCCTCTGCGTCTGACCAGCATTCTCTGACCGCCACAGCCGCCACCATCTCATTCAAGGGCGACGTGGGTGTAGGAACTACGAATAGCGAACTCGGTTCTTTGACGGCCAATGCGGATACTATCCGCCTGGGCGCTGATAGCGCGATATTCATCAACACTTCCAACTATCAGATATATAACGGTCCGGTGATCATCGCTAATGACGCGACCTTAACAGGATACAGCGTCAGATTCCTTGATACCGTCGACGGAGAAACTGACGGGAAGAGCAATCTTACGCTCGACGCGGACATTAACCTCTTCGACGGGGCTGTCGGATCCGTTACGCCTCTGACCTCGCTGACAGTAACCAGCTCTATTCGCACGCGCATAGCGGGCGGAAGCATTGAGACTGCCGGCTCCCAGGACTACACCGGGACGGTGGTGCTCTCCAACGATACCACCCTCACCGCGGGCGACGCCATTACCTTCAATGATATGGTGCAGTCCCAGCAGGACTTCAATCTTTCTGGCGGTTACGTAGGCGCGGGCCTTACCACAGAGTCGCAGAATAATACTACCTTCAACGGCAGAGTGGGCACTCTACGCGAATTAAAGAATCTCACGGTTAATGTCACCGGAGAAAACGCCACTATTAACCTTAACGGCGGTGTTGTCGTTACTTACGGTAATCAGGATTATAACGGCAATGTTGTGCTGGGGACGGAGAATAGCTTGTGGGCCGGCGAACCGTATGAGATCGAGCCGGTTATCAGCAATATAGACTTCCGCGGCACGATTGATTCGCTGTCTTACTTAGGCGATGGCGAGCAGAATGTTTCCTATGACTACTCGTTCGACACGCATTCGACCGGCGACACTACGTTCCACGGCGCGGTTGGTTCTTCTTACGAGCTGGGCAACCTGTATGCCGAGTCTGTCTACGGGTATATTAACATCCAGGGCGGTGAAGTCACCACCAACGGCGACCAGTATTATGACGGCGATGTCGTTATAAGCCTGAAGGATGCCGTACTTAATTCATATGCCAGCGAAGGGAATGACGCATTAGGCGATATATACTTCTATCATACCGTTACAGCCGGCGAGCTTGCCGGCAGTACTCCCAAGGTTGGCTCGTTCCAACAAGACCCGGGCACAAATGCCGGCCTTACGGTTAATGCCGACAACAGCATTAACTTCAATGACTATGTAGGTGTGACTTACGCGGGGCTTGGGGACGACGATTCTTTTGACCTGGCGCCCACGCATCTCGCCTACTTGAATGTCAATGCGGGGTATCACGACCTCGCGCAGGAAGGCGCTTGGGTTAATGGCAACATCAACCTGAACGGCGGCTTAATATTAACCGACGGCAACCAGGACTATACGGGTACCGTCAATGTCAATAGTGAATTTGATTATTCCTATGACTATTCCGACAACTATGCGTTCATAATGGGTTCTTATGCCGGGAATATAACCTTCAATAACAAGTTGGAATCACCGGAAGAGTGCAGCCTCTATGCTCTCGCATTGGACGGGAAGGTTACCTTTAATGACTATGTCGGCAAGAATGATCCGCTTGTGAATCTCCTTGTCTATGCCGCTGATGGCATCCACCTTAATGGCGGATACATTGAGACGAATGGCGATCAGGAGTATACCGGCAGTGTCGTGCTTGACACTGATAACGGCCTGTATGCCGACGGGGACATAACCTTTAACGGCACCGTGGACTCCTCGCATCATACTACGGCAGATGGAGATGTGTCCGACGGGTACTCCCTGACCGCAACAGCCGCCTCTGTCACCTTCAATGGCGATGTGGGTATCGGTTCTACGCTCGGCAACCTGAACGTTACTGCCAACGACGGCACTATCAACCTCAACGGCACTATAGCCGCAGGCGCGATAGGCGTAAACACTTCCGGTTATCAGGAGTATAACGGCGCGGTAGTCCTGGGCGGAGACGCTACGCTGCTCTCCTCCGGTGACACTATTACCTTCAACGGCACAGTGGACTCCTCTGTGTCTTCTGGCGGCGGGTCCAATGGCAACTCCCTGACCGCCACAGCCGAAGCTGTCACCTTCAACGGCGATGTGGGTATCGGTTCCACGCTCGGTTCACTGACGGTCACTGCGCCTACGATCAACCTCAACGGCAGCGACGGCGCTATAGATGTGCTGACTTTCGATAATCAATTGTACAACGGCGCCGTTATCCTGGGCGGAGATGCCTCACTGCAGTCCGGTGCAGATATTACGTTCAACGGCACGGTGGACTCTTCGAATACTCCTGTGTATGGAGTGGAAGAGGAAGCGGAGACAATAATAGGTTACGACAGCGATGTCCACAACCTTACCGCCGACGCTTCCGGCAGCATTTACTTCAAGGACGCGGTGGGTTCGGATTACGCTCTGGGCGATCTCTACGCCGGAGTCTCTGAGGGCCGCATCCATATCCAGGGCGGCCTGGTCAGGACCTACGGCGACCAGTATTATGCCGGCGATGTGCGCATCGGCCACAGCGACCTGCAGGGCCGCGGCAACACGGTGCTTCTGGCCGGCAAGGTCATTTATGACCTTGGTGAGCAGGTATATGGCAGCGATATCGTCTTCGACGGCAAGCTGGATTCCTACAACAACTACAGCTTGCTTGTAAACGCTGACAATGATGTCTACTTCGAGGACGCGGTGGGCTCCGATTATGAGCTCGGGAACTTGCTGGTCCGGGCCGGGTATCGCCAAGAAACTTATACTGAAGCGGGTTACGACACTGAGTATCTGCCTGGCCAGATACATATACATGGCGGTTCGATAGACACCCTTGGCAGCCAGCTCTACCGCGGCGACACCCGCATCGGTATGGGTATAGGTAACGGCGGCGACACCACGCTTACGGCGGGTGACATCGTTGAATTCCTTGGAAAGGTGGATTCATATAATCACTATAACCTGACCATAGATGCCGGTTTCGGTGTGGCCTTTGTGGGCGCGGTAGGGTCTGATTACGCGCTGGGCAGCCTGGCTGTTACAGCCGAGGAGATCATCCTTGCCGGCGGCATCATCAACACGGTGGTGGCGGATAACGATCCTTATACTTCCGGGGACCAGACCTATAACGGAGCGGTTATCCTCGGCGCCGACGCCGACCTGAATGCGGGAGGCGATATTACCTTCAACGGTACGGTCGACTCTTTTGAGAATTCCGACGGCCAGGGCTATACCCTTGACACCTACTCTGACGGCGATACCAGCTTCAACGGTGATGTAGGTAACGGCTATCAGCTCGGCAATCTCTATGTAGAGGTGGGGGAGAACGGGCTCATCAACCTTAACGGCAGCCATGTCAGCAATGGCGCCATAGACGTCCACACTTCCGGGGATCAGGTGTATACCGGCAGCGTGCGTCTGGGCGGAGACGCTTACCTGACGGCGCTGGTTTATGACGAGTTCGGCGACATAGTGGACGGCGGAGCGATAACGTTCAACGGCACTGTCGATTCAAGCGACAGGCACGGGCGTGATCTGACCACCCTCTCCTATTACGATACCAGCTTCTTCGGCAACGTCGGGGATACCTATAACAAGCAGAATACGCAGCTCAGGCTGGGTAACTTTGATGTTGAGTCCCTGACCGGCGAGATATACCTCGGGAACCCCGATAATCCGGTATTCGTCAACACTTACGAGAATCAAAGCTATACCGTCGCTTCAGACAGGCATGTGTATCTGAGCGGTGACGCCTGGCTGAATTCCTCCAGAGGCGGCATCACGTTCAACGCCATGGTGGAAAGCGAGAACTATTCCGACCTGAACACTTATTCATGGCTGGATACCGACTTCAACGGCGATGTCGGCTATGATGTGGGCGATGATCAGGATATGGGAGATCTCTCCCTGGGGAATCTCTACGCTGAGATCGGTTCCTCCAGCGGCCGCATCCACCTGTCAGGCACCGCAGGCGCGATACGGATCAATACCTACGGCGACCAGGAGTACAACGGCAATGTGCATGTGGGCAAAGATGTTAAACCCACAGGCGAATATGATGGCGGGACCACCATGCTGACTTCGTCCGAGGGCAGCATCTCGTTCGACGGCACGGTGAACTCCTATAACCATTATGACCTTGACGTAAATTCGGACCGCGATACTACGTTCTGGGGCGCGGTGGGCGAGGGCGCTTATGCCTTAGGCAATCTCTCTATCCACACCGGCCTCTTTTCACTGGGACATCTGCCCGGCAGCATCGTCCTGAGAGGCGGTCTTATCAACACCAACGGCGACCAGTATTATGAGGGCGCTGTGTTACTGGGCGCGGATACTTATATGATAGCGAATGCGGGGAGCTTGTTGCCCCCGGAGGTCGCGTACTCCGGGGAGGACTATGTCTCAGGGGATATCACCTTTGAGAATACGGTGGACTCCGAATGGGGCAACCGCTACGGCCTTACCACGCAGTCGGCCGGTTCCACTTGGTTCAATGATAATGTGGGCGATGCGGTAAATGGCCAGCTGGGCTACCTGACCGCGGGCTCCAACGGGTATATCAAACTCAACGGCGGCGATATCACCACTTCAGGCGCGCAGAATTACAACGGTGATGTGTGGCTGGATGTGAATACGTATATGACCACCGAGGATAACGATATTGCCTTCTCCGGCACCTTGAACGGAGAGCGCAACTTGAACCTGGAGACAGGCGATGGTAATATTACCCTGGGCACGGTCGGTAACGACACGCCTCTGTCATACAACTTCATCAACTTCGGCGAGGGCAGCGGGATCATTACCTTAAACGGCAATGTTACCTCTAACGGCGACCAGACTTATACCCGGGATGTCGTTATAGGCCACGGAATAACACTTGATTCCAGCCATGACTATACCGACAATCAGGTCGGGTTCCAGGTCTCTTCTGGTTACGATAATGGCGGCAATATCAGCTTCTACGGCACGGTAAACGGCACGGACGGCGCAGCCAGCGGTCTTACGCTGAACTCCGGTTCGGGCGATGTGGAGTTCGACGGCGCGGTCGGTTATGACGCGGCGCTTACCTCCCTGGCCATAGAGGGTACCGGTACGACCTACCTCTACGGCGTCGGGTCAGTAAACACCACTGGCGCGCAGACCTATGAGCAGGCTGTCGAGTTCCACGGCGACACCGCGTTCAACACCAGTGGCGGCGCGGTCACCTTCGGCGATGCTCTGAACGGACGTCAGGAGACGGACGGCTTCAGCCCGCAGCAGTTGGGCTACGACTACGACCTGGACATTAACGCCAAGACCGGGAATATCACCCTGGACGGGGAAGTTAACGCCGGGGACATAACGCTGGCCGGCAACCGGATCACCTGGAACGCCGACCTTAGCGGGGCCGACCTGGATATCAGAGGCACTAACCTGGTCATGAACGGCGATGTCACGGCTTCGGGAGAAGAAGGCGCGCTGATGCTTGCGGTGGATTCCTTCAAGAACTCCGGCAGGCACGGGATAGACGGGAAGTACCTTGTGTACTCGGTCTCTCCGACGCGCAACGTAAAGGGCGGCCTGGGCGGCAGCGAGCAGTTCGGCACCACGTATGTGGGCGGGCCGGCGCCGGCCTTCAGCGGCAGCGGCTTCCTCTACAGCATCCCCGCGCAGCTGACTTTTATGAACCAGCATACCTATGAGGGTATCAACAACGTCATTAGGTTCGACGTGCCCCAGCCGGGCGCCGGAACGCATGGCGGCGGGTACTTCTCGGTGATCGATACCCCCACGGATACGCGCGAATACAGGGAGAATCATAAGAAAAAAAAGGACGGGAAGAAGGGCGGACAGACGAGCTCGGCGGTCGGTGTGTTCACCCCCGGCCGCTTCGTGCTCGCAAGTCTGTCCTCGCAGGGGAATCCAGTCCTATTACAGGGTCAGGAATAAATAATGAAAAACATCCAACTCCATAACCATTCAGTCCGCACTCTGGCGATCGCCCTGGCGATGATGGCGATTTGGGCTGGCGCGCCTGTTTCCCGCGCCTGGGCCGCTGACGCGCCTGTTGTGACTCCCGCCCCTGCGGCGGCGGCCACGCCGGCCGCGGTTGCCGCGCCTGTCGCGACCCCCGCCCCTGCGGCGGCCGTCACGCCGCCCGCGCCTGCGGCGGCGCCTGAGGTGAAGGCAGCCGAGCAACCTAAGGTGATATTGGCAAAGCTGGAGGGTTTGGTTTTCGTAAACGACGCCAAGGAAATTGTCACGGCAGGAATTAAAAATATGTCCGGCGTCAGGGTACAGGATATTCCTCTTCTTGAGCAGGATGAATTCAGGCAGCAGATGGCCGCCTATCTCGGCAAGCCGCTGACTGAAGCGGTTAAGGCCAAGATCCTGGAAGCTATTGTGGTGCTTTACAGAGAGCAGAACCGGCCCATCATCGACGTGAGCACGCCGCCGCAGGAGATAACCTCCGGCGTCCTTCAGATTCTCGTAATGGAAGGCACGGTGGGCCAGATCCGCGTGGAAGGCGCCCGCTGGTTCGACTCCAAGAATATCGAGCGGCAGGTAAGCCTTAAGCAGGGCGACCCCTTGAATTCAAGCGTGATCCTGAACGACCTCGACTGGCTTAACCGCAATCCTTTCCGGCAGGTGGACCTGGTTTATGTGAAGGGCACTGAGCCGGGCAAGACGGATATGGTCTTCAGGCAGAACGACCAGGTTCCGTGGAGATTTTACACGGGCTCAGAGAACAGCGGCACGAAACTTACCGAGGATACCCGCTGGCTGGCCGGCACTAACTGGGGCAATGTCTTCGGCGGCGAGGGTCAATTCAATTACCAGTTCATGTCCAGCCCGCACATGAAATTTTTCAACGCGCATTCCGCCAGCTTCACGCAGCCGCTGCCCTGGCGCCATATCCTGTCGCTTTACGGCAGCTACGGGACCAATAAGGCCGACATCGCCACCACCTCTCCCATCAGCCTGGAAGGGTTCAGCTGGCAGGCCGCCATGCGCTATGAGGTGCCTCTGCCCGGCTCGAGGAATTACAAACACTCGCTGGTCGCGGGTTTTGATTTCAAACAATCCAACAGCGAGCTTTTTTTCGGCGACTTTAAGGCGTTCGGCACCGAAGTCGACATAGCGCAGTTCAGCCTGGGCTATAACGCCAACATGAAGGATCCTTGGGGCACGACTTCCCTGCGCGCGACGGCTTATTACAGCCAGGGCGGGTTTACCGACAGGAACACCAAAGACGTTTTCTCAGCGGTTCGCGCGAACGCCACGCCGAACTATACGTATGGGCGGGTGGATCTGAACCGCACAACGGGCCTGCCGCTGGACTTTATGCTGGTCAACCAGGTAACGTTCCAGGCGTCGGATTCGAACCTGCTGGGCAGCGAGCAGCTCGGCTTCGGCGGCTACGATTCTATCCGCGGCTATAACGGACGCGTGATAAATTCCGATCGCGGAGTCATCGTCTCCAACGAACTGCGGACCCCGCCGGTCAGCCTGCTGGGCAAGCGCGCGGCCGACAAGCTTCAGCTGCTTGTTTTCGCCGATTATGGCTATGCCAAGGACAAAATGGTTAAGAAAGGCACCGAGCTTCTGGGCGTCGGCCCGGGCTTGCGCTATACCATTTCCTCGCATTTCTCGCTGCGTTCCGATTACGGCATGCAGCTGCATAATGTCGAAGGGGCTTTCAGGAAGTCGGCCTCGCAGTGGCATTTCGGCATGGTCCTGAGCTATTAAACTGTTCAGGTCCGATGGCTGCCCGCCAAAGAGTTTGGCGGGCTTGCCTTTGGTGGCGGTGCTGGCGGCATAAAGGCTATAATAGTTCTTAGCGGTATATTTAAGGAGATATCTATGCGTATAAATAAACATATTTTTGTAGCGACCCTCATAATAGGAGCTTTGGCCGCGCCGGGATTCGCGGCGGAGCCTAAAGCTGCTGCCGCGGAGGTAAAAGCGGCTCCCGTATTCGCCGTAGTGAACGGTGAGGAGATACGCCAGCCTGAATTTAATACTGAGTGGGCGGCCCTGCTGGCCCAGGCGAAGAATGCGCTCAAGCCTGAGCAGATGACCCCCGAGTGGGAAAAGAGCCAGAAGGCCATGCTGCTTAACCAGCTGGTCGACCAGCGGCTCCTCGCGCAGGAAGCGAAGAAGAAGGGCGTAGTGGCCGCCAAGAAGGACGTGGACGCGGCGCTGCGCAAGGTGAAGAGCCAGTTCAAGCCCGCCGACGGGTTCCAGAAGGAACTGGCCAAAGAGAACATCACCGAAAAACAGTTTACGGACAGGATCAGCAATCAGCTGCGGGTCGTAGCGCTGACCAACGGCGTGATCAAAGAGCGGGTCAAGGTGCCTACGGCGGAGCAGATACGCAAGCTCTTTGACAGCGTAAAGGAAAAGCTGGCCCAGCCGGACAGCCAAGAGCCGCAGCAGGCGGAGCTCACCGCCCTGGCGCGGTATTTCAGGACGAACCTCGCCGAGCGGGTAAAGATCCAGTACATACTTTTCAAGGCGGATGAGAAGTCCACGCCCGAACAGCGCGCGGCAGCCTCCGCGAAGGCCGCCGAAGTTAAAGCGAAGCTCGACGCCGGCGCTAATTTCTCCGATACTGCCATACAGTATTCCGAAGATAAAGTGACCGGCCCCAAGGGCGGGGATGCCGGCTTTATCGTGCGCGGGCAGATGATAAAGGATTTTGAGGACGCCGTTTTCGCTATTCCCGTAGGCGCGGTTTCGGGCGTCATTGAAACCAAGCTGGGTTATCAGATAGTACGGGTAAAGGAAAAGACCGCGGCCGCCGATTTCCGCTACGAGGAAGCGCGGGAGTACCTGGCTAATCACCTTGTGCGTGTCGCGGCGAGGGAAGAGCTTTCCGGCTATGTGCAGGCTCTTAAAAAGACCGCCGTAATAGACCTGCGCGCCGACTTCGCGAAATCCTAAGAGTCAAATGTGCGGCCAAAAGCCTGAAAGAGCCTGGTTCCCTTAAAAGGACCAGGCTCCTTTTTAGTAAAAAGGTGCCTGTAAAAAGGTGCCTGCCTCCTTTTTGGGGTATTTCTCGGGTTTTAAGCCAAAAAACGCTAAAAAGGTGCCTGCCTCCTTTTTAAGGGTAAGTTGCCAGGTTATGAAAAAAGAGAAAGGGCGGTTTGTTAACTGG
>CAIQNV010000124.1 GCA_903873295.1 uncultured Elusimicrobia bacterium | reverse complement strand
TAAACTCTAACACCGACCTTGCTCAACTAAAAGCTCGTGCTTCTGCATGGTATTATCCAGCCATTCCAGGTAGCCGGGGGACAGGGGGCGGGTCACTTTCTGTTTCATGCGGTGGTCACGCATAAACCGCATAGCGGTTTTGCGCGACCCCGCCTCGGCGATTTTCGATGAAAAATCGCCTCCGGCCTTGCGGCCCGGGCGCGAGGCATAATTATGCCTCGCTCTAAAGCCGGGCCTCACTTCGTCCACCAGCACAACGTCATAGGCGTTATCTTTTGAAACAGCCGGCGCGAACACGTCCAGGTTAACGAACAGCTCCCGGGATTCCTTGCCCACGGTTTTATGGATGGCCTCGCGGAACGGCTTTGACTTGCACGCGTAGCGCACATTGTTCTGGCTGCCTTTTAAGCCCAGCTCGGCCAGCAGGTTGAACGCTATTACGCTTTTGCCCGTGCCGGGGCCGCCGTGCACTATTATCACGCTTTTCTCGGCGCGCGCCCTAGCCGCTTCCAGTTTAGCCAGGATGAGGTTCTTGGCGACTATCTGCTCGTTAAGCAGGGACAGGGCCTTTTCGCCGGAGATTATCTTTGCGGTATTATCCAGCAGCTTCCTGGACGGCTCTATAGGGCTTTGCGCGAACCGGTTAAAAACCTCCAGCCCGTGGCCCGAAGAAAGGCATTCCTTAAGCTTCCCCGCCAGCCCGGCCACCTCCGTCATGGTATAAACGGGGAACTCCGCTATGAGTTTATTGTATTTGGGCGCGAACAGGCCCGCGGCGCCGTCTTTACGGTAGTTATGGCAATAAGCGCAGGAGAACAGGTCCAGGTCCGGGCCTGTTTCAAAGACTTTCACGAAATTCTTAAGGTGGTGGTGGTAGCCGGCTACCTGCGCCGAGGGATGCGCCACGCGCCTGCGGGCGCCGCCGGTGAAGGTTTCCACGAAATTGTCTTCGCCGGGCAGTTCGGCCACGGCGGCCCATTGCTTAAGCTCCATCAGGAAAACATAGGACTTCGCGGCCGCGGACCTGCCGAAGAGCAGGCAGTCGATACGGCTGGTGTTGTAGGGGACTTCGTATTCGAAAGAGATGTGCACGTCTTTCAGGGCGGCTTTCTCGGCCAGGTTCTTTACGTACTGCCCGGAGCTTTTGAAGGAATTGTACTCCGGTATGCCGGGGTAGCGGCCTAAATGGGCTTTGAAATTGTCGCGGATGGTGTCGGCCAGCGTGTTGTCGCGCACGTGGTCGTAGAAGTCCTCGATATTGGCGGAGTAGAGGCGCATTAATTTAAGGTGTTGATCCCATGTTAATAGCTCAGATTTATGCAATTTCAAAGTATAACTTTGGATTTGCATAATATCGTGGAATGCTAATTTGCATATGCATGTTATTTAGTCGACACTAATTTGCATATATCCTCGCAGCAGACTATCACTTCAACCCCGTATACTTGGTGTGGCGGCCTTTGGCTTTGGAGACGGGGTATTTTTTGGCGTTTTTCTTTAGTTTTTTAGAGAGGGCTGCGAGCGGGTCTATTTTCAGGTCGTGGCTGAGGAGGAGGACCCAATAGAGGACGTCGGCCAACTCTTCCGAGATTTCCGTTTTATGGGTTTTGAGGTGTTTTTCTATTTCCGCGGGGTTCTTCCACTGGAAGTGTTCCAGCAGTTCGGCGGCTTCGAGGGAGAGTGAGATGGCGACGTCTTTGGGGTTGTGGAACTGCGCCCAGTCGCGCGCGTCGCGGAAAGCAATGATCTTAGCTGTCAGTTCATCGATGTTCTTCATATATATAGAGCCGCCCCGCTAACCTGTTTTAAAGATTCTATATTTTCCGCGGCTTCAAATCATATAGCTATCAATAAATACGATAAAACGCGGGCCGATAAAATAACCCGGCCAGGTTCGCCCCTAGTCTTGTTGAGCTATTCTTTCTAAGATAGATTTTAAGCGCAACACGCGACCAGACCCGGCTGAAGAAACCAGGTTCCCCTCTAAGCTTTCAAGGAACCGCTCATCCGCAAGAAACAGCGCCAATTTCTCTTTCAAGTAGGCTTTGGCCTGCTTTGGCGCTATAAAAAGCTTATCCTCTATCTTTTCCGCGCCGTCCAGCACGGCGATAATATCCTCCATATCCGGACTTAGCAAAAAATCCCCGTGTCCCCGGTCTTGGAACGCCTCTATTTTAGCGGCCAGGAAATAAGGCAGGCTGAATATCCGGATCTTTTGCCCGTCCGGCAAAGCTACCTCTTCGGCGTTAGCGCACCCGTCCGGATACCATATATTCTTAAAATTCAACACCGCGCCCTCTGTCGGCATTATATCGGCCTTAAGCCCCCGGTAAAGCCAACGGCAAATAGGCGCGCCGGCACTGGTATCATGCTGAAAACCAAGTTTCCTCAGTTCTTCCTCGAGTTTATAATACTCGGCCCGTTTTACCAGCTCCACAACGCAATCCACATCCTCTGTCGGACGTATCCCCGGCGCCGCGGGATCGGTAAGATAGAGGGCCACCGTACTGCCGCCGACAAAAACCACTTTTTCGCGCAGCGGGCCGAGGCCTTTGGCTATTTCGGCCAGCATTTCCAGATTTTTCATTTAGCCGCTCCCGTCACAAGCCTGGCCTCCAGCTCCCGCGCTGCAATGACCTTCTCCCTGGCCCGGCCGGCCCTCAGGGCGTCGACCAATGCCATAAGTTCGTACAGAGCGCGGTCTTTTTGCGCAGCCAGGGGGGCATTGGGATAGAGCGGCTCTATTGCCTGGCCGCGGACTTTGCCGTTATCCCAGGGCCAGACATAAACATCCTCTTCGGAGGCAACGATGGATTTGGACAAAGGCGGCGCGGAGTGGGCAGTGGGAATGCCGCGGGCGAGAGGGCCCGGCCTGGCGGGAAACACGTACCGGAGACCGTGCACCAGGAATTCAAGCAGCGCGGTTTTCATGACCTTTTTCTTGGCAGAGTCAAGAAATCCCGCCGTTCTGCAGCGGTCCAGCGCAAAGCTGATCTCGGACTGGGAAAGCCCCAGCGCGCCCGCAAGGTCTATATGCCGCCAAGGCTTGTCCCCAAGCGTGGCTAATTTCAGCAGAATAACTATATCCTGCGGTTTAATGCCGTTAAAAGGTCTCATATACAGAGTATAGCAGAGAATATTTCATATTTCAATATGTGATATTGATTCCAACATTAGAGGTTCTTTACTGCCCTCTTTTGGTGTCCAATTTGGTGTCCAAAAGTGGGGCGAACTGGCGGTAACTGCCGCCAAATAGGGATAAATACTGCGAACTCAGTGCGTGATTTTAGCTATGGGAAACGAGAGCGGGATAAACTGCGGGGGTGGTTTGACCGGAGTGTGAGGACAGCGCTCTACCGCTGAGCTAATCACCCCGAACCGGACTAATTACATATATTCTATAAGAGTTTTATCGCTTTTCCCGTCCCTTCCTTGAACCACATAAGGATTTTAAAATCCTTACAGAGGGCTAATTATAACGTTTATAACTTATACTCATCTTCGAAGATGCTTTCGCAATGTCTCGATATTGCATCTTAGCGCAGGCGGGCGAGCGTTCGCTAATTTTAAGCTGCCGGGGAACGGGCCAGCTATTTGTACCGCAGCAATGCGTGCCAAAGACCGTCCGTCCCCTCGCGCAGCGCAAGGAATCTGAGATCATCAGCGAACAGCGCGCAAAGATCCTTTTTAGTGAAACAGCGGCGGTAGGCGCCGTATGCTATGTGCCAGCTGCGCCCGGTCCCCTTAAAGAACCGGAAGCGGGGGCTGAAAGCGGAAAGTATAAAGAAGCCCCCGGGCCGCAGCGCCCCCAGCACCGAACGCCTGTACGCCGGCCAGTCAGCTTTGCGCTGGTGGTGCAGACAGCCGAAGTCCAACACGATATCGAAAGACTTTGCGCGGAATGGCAGCGCCAGCGCGTCCGCCTTTACCAGGCGCACAGCCGCGCCGGCCGCACGCGCGGCGGCCCTGGCCCGTCTCAGGGCCAGCGGTTCAAAGTCCGCGCCTGTCACGCGGAAGCCCCGCCGCGCCGCCGCTATGGCATGCCGGCCTTCGCCGCAGCCGACGTCCAACAGCGCCGCCCCCGGCAGCTCACCGCGCAGCCGGTCCAGGCAGCGCAGCACATACGGGCTTGGCTTGGCCTCCCAGCCGTGCTTGCCGGATCTGTACGCCTCGCGGAAATATCTTTTATTGACCTCTATCTTGGCTATCATAACGGCAGTTTAATCGTTACCCATCCTTTTCTTCACCCTCTCCCAAGAACCGGTGATAAGGAAGCTTTCGTCCATATTGGCGGCCATGCGGAGGAACTTATTCACCGGCACCGCGAACGTCAGGGCTTCCTTCGGCATGAACGGCCTGGCGGTCACGTCGAACATCCCTATAACGCCCCTGGGGCGGGCGGCCTTGCCTTCAAGGTACGGGTACTGGATAATGGTGCCGCACCCGGCGCTGAAAGGACAGAAAACCCCGTTCGGTTCCGACTCTTCGAAATTAGCGAGGGTAAAAAGGCCGGATAGCACATCGGGGGGCGCGAAGAAGACGACCGCGTCCGGAGAGTCGCCCGCCTCAAGCCGGTCAAAACGTTTGAAGACCAGGTATTTGGCCGGCGCTTTAAATTCAACGGCGTTCTTCGTCCATTCTCTGACCAGTTCGGGCGTTTTCTTATAGCGTTCGCCCTCAAGCTTGCCGGGAATGCCGCAGGAAAGGAAATATTCAAAATTAGGCGACAGCCCGGTCATGAACCCGGCGAATCTCTTGCCGCCGAAGCAGCCCAGGGAGCCCGCCGAAAAGCAAAGCGACTCGCCCTTGCGGACTTTTGCCAGCGTTCCGATGATGCACTGGTGCCCCGAAGGAGGCGGAACCATTTCAGCGCGCCCCTCCTGGTCGGTGTAATAAAATACTATAGGCAGCTCCGCACCGGGAAAATACTTCTCCCAGTCCGCCAAAAACTTATCCTTGATCGTCATATCCATAGTTTTTCCTTTTTAGCCGGCGGCCCCCGGATCCTGGTCCGCAAAAAGGACCTGCGTTTTAACGCTTTTCCAAATCTTCCGGTGGAGTTCGGAAAGGGTCACTGCTTTTTCCGCCAGGAAGCGCATTTATTGGAACGCCTGAAAATATCGCTGCTCAGCACTTCGCCATCGTAGACTATCAGCTCGCTGAAATCGTTCAGGTGTTTAGCCAGTCGGCCATGAGCTATTTCAAACGGGTCTTTCTCCCGGTAGGAATACAGCAGATCGATGTACAGCGCCTGGTGCTTCTGCGCAAAGGCAAGAATAAACTCATGGCTGGTAAATTTCTCCGGCAGCTGTTTTATTACTTCTACAAGCTGCTCATTGAACCAAGCGTCAAATTTAAATTTAAGCGGCATATCAGCGTCCCTTTTACTGTTGCAACCCACAGTCAATTATAGCATTGGCGGTTCCAGCGCCCAGACCATGGGAGATGGGGCGCTCGATAATTAGTTTTCCTTGTTTATCAGGTTCACGACCAGGCGCACGATCAAGTCTTTATCTGGCGGTGCGCTTTCCGCGATCATCAGGGTTAAAGCCACTAAGGCGTTATCCGCCAGGCGCTTCGAGCCATCCGTGCGGTAAAGCAGGCGGTTCTTTTCCAGGAACCACAGGGACAGGGCGGCGGCTATGCGCTTGTTGCCTTCGACTAACTATGGGGTCAATCTGTTCTGAAATGGAACAGGTTGATTTTCCCGCAAGTCCTCCGATTTTATCATTCCACCATAACAGTTACAGCTAGTCGGCCTCAGTATGTTCCAACATGGAACAAACTTAGATGAGGCTCAACGCCAGATTTCAGTTATCCGGAAAATCCGGATAGCTATTTCATTTGAACTGTCAAAGCTTATTTGACAGTTCCCTACTCAACCGGCCAAGTATGTGCAAAAAATGCACGCACTGAGCTTTTAACCCGACAAGGGGCTGTCAGGTTCTAATCATGGCGAATCCCCAATATTTTAACCCCCTCGATTTAGAGGGGTTTGAATTTTAACATCCTACTGTCAGGTATGCTGGGGGAATTACTTCCACAGCCTGGGGTCGAAGGAGAAGGGGGCAGGCTTTGAGATCTTGAGGGAATAGAAATCAGGATGCAGCGGGTTGATAAGGTAATCGTACTCCGAAGGGATTATCGTGGATGGCACGCGTAAGATAGCGCTCTCATTCTTTTGCGCCCAATTCAGGCCGATATCCCGGGTCGAGGCCGGGGCAGGCACAGTGCGCCAGTTCTTTGGCAAATGAGCAAACTCCAAATGCTTGATCTTCACACTTCTTGGGACATCTATCTTAAAACTCACAAAGCTAATGCCGCCGGCTACTCCCTCCAGGTGCACAAATTTCTCAAGCGCGGCCAGCGCCAGCGTCTGTGAAGCGTAAACCACCCGGACTCCCTGCGGATTCCAGCGCCCGCCATACAAGGCCGCTCCCTCTCCGGAAAAACTCGAGGCTGAATGGCGTTTTTTGTCTATACGCCAGATAGATATCACGGCAGCACCCCGAACTCCAGTTGGTTAAGCAGCGTCTGCACCTGCTCATAGCCCGGCTCGGTATCAAGAATATCGAGCGGGGCCTGCTGGTTCAGCCCTGGCTGGGCATGGTTTAGCCAGGCCAAGGCATTCCCGGGGTTTTCTAGGACCGTATTCGCCAACGCCCATATCTTTTTCAAGCGGTAAAGCCTGTCCCCTGACAAGGAGGACAGTTTTGTGTTCGAAGTCTTTATCCGCGCCAGGGTTTTATCGCTTATCCCTATTAAATGCGCGAATGTCTTGTCCGGCAGCTGATACGCGTGCTGGACGAGCCGGATTTGCGGATAGGCGAAACCCGCACGTATCAACCCGATATCGTTCTCTTGCGCCGCACCGGGCATATATACACGGGGCCTGTCGGCCGCGGCCGAAGCGGCCTTTTTCCCTTTAGCTGCTTTTATCTTCCATTTCATATAGCTTTCCCTCGTACTCATAGCATACCAGACATTTGTCTATGCGTCAATACCCATATGTCTATGACCGTATTCCCCATGCTTTTAATTGTGGCGAATTCGCCATAATTACGCTGAGTTATTATTCACTCCATTTAACCCCCCGTTTATTCCCCACTTATTCAAACCAGATACAGCTTGTAACCGGGCCCACAATAGCATAACAGGCCTACCCAACAACGGCCTGTCGGGTTGAAAATCGCTATTTTGGGATTATTTCAGGATCTGGTCCAAGTCCAGCACGGTCATTTTGCCGTCGCTGTCCAGACTCGTGGCGCCCAGGGTGCCGGCGCAGGCGTGGCAGTGGCAGATGGTCTTAACGCCCGATCGGGCATATTAAAAATGTTTAGGCACGGAAGGGCGCACAAGACGCTCGTGTATCCACATCTTTATCACGGCCTGCCTGGAGACATTGAGCTTCAGCGCCTCGTTATCAAGACGCGCTATCATCCATACCGGAAAATCGACGTTAACCCGCTTCACCACGGTCGCCTTCTTGAAATCCAGGAAGCCGGTAATATCCTCGCCGCGTTCGAACTTCCGGTCGAACTCTCCGGCAGTGATCTTGCCGCGCGCCCTGCTTTTACCCGAGATATTTTTCATAAATCCTTACCCACCGTTTGTCGGCCTTGTGGCAGCTGATTATCCGCGTAGTCCCTTGCCGCATGGTGAAGATCGCCACATACACCCTGCCGTGCAGCTTTCCCAGTATAGCGGAGCGGCTTTCCCCGGTAACGTTCTTGGCCGGCACTATCACGTGCGCCACGCGCCACAGGTTCCGCGCATCCGGCAAAGCTATGCCGTGACGCCTCTCGTTTATCCCGCTCTTCCGCGGGTCATGCTCGAACCGTGCGCTCATAATAGTATAACAGTTATACCAGAATAATCAAGGCCCGATCTCGCAACTATGGCGAATTCGCCATGATTAGAATCCTATAAGGGGTCGAATTCGACCCCTTTGGCGCTAAGCTCCGTGTCACCGCTCCCGGGCCGCTTCATTAAGAAACGCCGCGATCTCGTCCTTCCCCGGCAGTTCAAGCTGGTATTTTGAGATGAACAGCTGGTTGTCTATCCCGGCTCGCGCATATTCCACAAGAGCGTGATTCTTTTTTGTGCAGAGCAGCAGGCCGATGGGCGGGTTGTCGCCTGAAGCCATTTCATTTTTCTTATACCAATTCACATAAGTGTTCAGTTGCCCCAGATGCTCGTGCCTAAAACTGTCAGTCTTCAGCTCTATCAGCACATGGCATTTGAGAATCCTGTGGTAGAACACCAGGTCGACGAAGAAATGCTCCCCGCCGATGAGAATGCGTTTCTGCCGGGCCTCAAAGCAGAAGCCGCGGCCCAGCTCAAGCATGAAATCCTGAAACTTTGTAAGTAGCGCATCTTCCATGTCCGATTCCATCATCGCTTCCCTGGGCTTATACCCGGCAAACTCAAAAACATACGGGTTCCGGATAATCTCCTCGGCGGTAAGCGTCTCGGCCTTGGCCTGCGTCAGGCGCGAGAGCTTATCCTTGTCTTTCGAAAGAAGCGTGCGCTCGTAATAATGGCTTGCGATCTGCCGCTGCAGCTCCCTGACGCCCCAACTGCCGCGTATGCATTCGGTGATGTAAAAGTTGCGCTGGTGCCCGGCTTCTACTTCAGATAGCTCTTCAAGGTGACTGTAGGAGAGATCACTTAGGAGTTTCTCTGGAGGGAAACCAGATTGTGGGTACAGTGTACCCACAATTCCGTTTTCCCGCCATCTGACCGCAATAATTGATTTCAATTTTGGGGACAGTGTCCCCTAAATCTCCGGAAAGGCAGCATAAAAATCACAATACCTGTAGAGTTGCCGCCGCTCACAGTTCGGAACTCCCAGCCCGGTAAGCTTCTCGGCTATGGCAGCAAACAATCTTTCTCCGTATTTAGCGCGGTCCCTGCCTTTCACCTCGTATTCCTTGATGCGCCAACCGAAGATCCAATTGCGCAGCGTCAGGTTTACGTTGACGGCCTTGGCTGCCTGAAACTTTAAATGCTCGTGAACGTGCGTCAGGCTCTGTATCAGCCCGAAGAAATCATCGTCGGGCGCAGATCCCACAATTTTCTTTGCCTGCTTTTTTATAGACATAATCCCCCCTTGCAGTACAAATAGCATAGCAGACGACCCCGACAAGGGGCTGTCGCGTTGGCTTTAGCGATGAAAAGCAAAAGCCGGGGGGATCAGCCTCCGGCTTCTACGGCTGTTCAGGCGGAGAGGGTTTTTATCAGGGCTTCGGCCTCCAGGAAGAGGGCGTCCAGGTGGGCCCCGGAGCGAAAGCTTTCGGCGTAGATCTTGTAGACCTCCTCCGTGCCCGAGGGGCGGGCGGCGAACCAGCCGCCGGAGGTGACCACCTTTATGCCGCCCAGCGGCTCGCCGTTGGCGGGCGCGCGCGTAAGCACGGCTTCGATATTCTCACCCGCCAGCTCCCGGACCCGCACCTGCTCCGGCGCGAGGGTCTTCAGCATCTTCTTCATGGCCGCAGTGGCCGGCGCGTCCTGGCGGCGGTAGAAGCAGTCGCCGTATTTGGCCGTAAGCTGCTGGTACACCTGCGCCGGATCTTTGCCCAGGCGGGCGGTTATCTCGGCCGAAAGCAGCGCCATTATTATGCCGTCCTTGTCCGTGCTCCAGGGCCCGCCGTCGAAGCGCAGGAACGAGGCGCCCGCGCTTTCCTCGCCGCCGAAGCCGAAGCTGCCGTCCAGCAGGCCGTCCACGAACCATTTAAAACCCACCGGAACCTCGCTCAGCCGCCGCCCCAGCCCGGCCGCGACGCGGTCTATCATCGAGCTCGAGACGGCGGTCTTGCCCACGGCGGCGTCGGCGCGCCACTTCGGCCTGTTCTGGAACAGATAATGGATGGCCGCCGCTAAATAGTGGTTCGGCGGCAGCAGGCCGGCGCGGGTAACTATGCCGTGGCGGTCATAATCGGTATCGCAGCCGAAACCTATATCGAAGCGGTCCTTCATCCCTATCAGCCGCTGCATCGCGTAAGGCGAGGAGGGGTCCATGCGTATCTTGCCGTCCCAGTCGGCCGTCATGAAAGCGAAGGATTTGTCCACCGCGTCGCTGACCACGGTGAGGTTTATTCCGTAAAGCTCGGCTATTTTCCCCCAGTATTTCACGCCCGCGCCGCCCAGCGGGTCAGCGCCCAGCTTTATGCCGGCCCCGCGGATAGCGTCCATGTCTATCACGCCGGCCAGCCCTTTGACATATTCGCCGGCATAATCGTAACGCCGCGTAGTGGCCGCCTTCAGCGCCGCCGCCAGCCCCAGCCGCTTAACGCCGGTCAGCCCGCTCTCCAGGATCTCGTTCGCCAGCGCCTGCACCTGCCCGGTTATCTCGGGGCCGGCGGGGCCGCCGCTGGGCGGGTTGTACTTAAAGCCCCCGTCCGCGGGCGGGTTATGCGAAGGCGTCAGAAGGATGCCGTCGGCAAGGCCGGTAGTGCGGCCGGTGTTATGGGCCAGTATGGCGCGGGACAGGGCCGGCGTGGGCGTGTAGCCGTTGTCCGAGTCTATCATCACATGAACGCCGTTGGCGGCCAGCACCTCCAGCGCGGTCTCCAGGGCCGGCACCGACAAGGCGTGCGTGTCCATGCCTATGAACAGCGGGCCGTCTATCCCGGCGGCTTTGCGGTATTGGCAGATGGCCTGGGTTACGGCCAGGATGTGCCGCTCGTTGAAGGACCGCGTGAGCGAACTGCCCCGGTGCCCGGAGGTCCCGAAGGAGATCCTCTGCGCCGCCACGGCGGGATCGGGCTTTTCTTTATAGTAGGCCGCCAGCAGCCCGGGGATATCAGTAAGCAGCTCCTTCGGCAGAATTTTCCCGGCAAGCGCGCTTATCGGCATAATCGTCTCCTTATACTTTCGCGGGCCCTCGCCGCCCTCTCAGACGCCCCTGAACCACAAAGCCATTATTATCAGAAAAAGAAGCCCGCCGAAGATCACGGTCAGCATGGTAGTCAGCCATTTGGATTTGGGGCTCAGGCGGCTAGCCCTGAACCTGCCAGGCCCGTAGCGTTTTATCATAGCTCTTCCTGAGCTTCGGAAGCGGCCATCAGCGCAGCCCGGCGCAGGCTTTGTGGCGGAAACAGGTTATGAGGTGGTCGTTAACAAGGCCGGCAGCCTGCATATGGGCGTAAATTATGGTGCTGCCCACGAACTTGAAGCCCCGTTTTTTAAGGTCCGCGCTCAGGGCGTCGGATTCTTTGGAGGTGGCCGGCAGCCGGGAAAGCGCGCTCCAGTGGTTCACTATCTGTTTGCCGCCGGTGAAAGACCAGACATATTCGGAAAAGCTGCCGAATTCCTTTTGTACTTCCAGGAATCTTTTAGCGTTATTCACGGCGGCGGCGACCTTGAGGCGGTTGCGCACTATGCCGGGGTCTTTGAGCAGCGCGGCTATCTTCTTCCCGCTGAACCGCGCCACCTTCTCCGGATCGAAGCCGGCGAACGCTTTGCGGTAGCCTTCTCTTTTATTAAGGATGGTGGACCAGCTCAGCCCCGCCTGGGCGCTCTCCAGCGTTAAGAACTCGAACTGCCGCCTGTCGTCCCGCACCGGCACGCCCCATTCAGTATCGTGATAGGCAAGATAAAGCGGGCTGGCCCCGTAAGCCCAGGGGCACCTTTCCTGTTTTTTCATAAATTCCCTCTTCCTTCCGGAGCCCCGGCTTAAAGCTTATTGTATTTAGTGATCCTTCCCTTCGATTTTGCCACCGGGTACTTCGCGGCGTTCTTCACCAGTTTCTTCTTTAAAGCGTCGGCGAGGTCTATCCCGAGGTCTTTGCCGAGCACCAGCACCCAATAGAGCACGTCGGCCAGCTCGTCTGAGATCTCCTCCTTGCTTGTTCTTACGTGCGCCGCTATCTCTTTAGGCGTCTTCCACTGGAAATGCTCCAGCAGCTCCGCCGCCTCCAGGGTCAGCGAAATAGCGACATCCTTGGGATTATGGAACTGCTTCCAGTCCCGTTCGTCCCTGAACTTCATGACCTGCCGCGTTAATTTTTCAAGATCGGCCATAGCGCTCCTGTCTTCAAGGCTATCTTCAATTTTAATAAATGGCGCTTCCGGCTTTAGCATGGGTAAAGATCTAGGCCTCCGCAGTGAAAGTAGATGGCCGTCTTGAAGTTTTCCATATTCCTGAAGCCGCAAGCCATACTTTTTATCTTCTGAATCTTGCTATTGAGGCCCTCGCTCATAG
>CAIQNV010000123.1 GCA_903873295.1 uncultured Elusimicrobia bacterium | reverse complement strand
ATGGGGACGTGGTACTGGGCGCTTATCAGCGCGGCGGCATACGCCAGCGAGCCGGTCAGCGCCGCCGCCAGAATGGTGAGGAAAATATTTCTACTTTGGCGTTTCAGAAAATTCACGTTAGCTCTTTCCGGCTGCCGTATTCTGTCGCAGTTACATTATATATCATAAACCCGGCCCCCGCACAATCCCCGTCAGGTATCACTTGCTGATATATTCCAGGCCCTCTTTGGTCTGTGTCACGCCCGGGACTCCCGCGCCCCAGACGTCCAGCGACAGCACGTCTTTTACGAATGATTTCCTGTTGGCGTCGCCCATTTTGTTCCATTCGGGGGAAAGCCCTTTGAGCGAGCTGCGCAGAAGGAAGTCCCGCAGGCCGCCGTCAAAATTTATTTTTATATCGTCCACCAGCGGCGAGACGGAAAGTCGCAGGCGCTTGCGGTATTCCGGAGGGGCGCTGCCCGCCAACACGCCCCCCGCGCCGGCGGCGGCGCCGGGCCCCGCGGCGGCCGCGCTTTTCGGCTCTTTGGCGATCACAAGCCGCCAGGGGTTGGTCTTGAAACCGTAGTAGTTGAGGCGGGTGTTCTCGGTTATGTCCCAATCGGTGACCGCTTTTATTCCGGAGTAAATGACCCCGATGCCCGGCTTAAAGGAAGCCAGGTCCGAAAAATCCCACCTTATTGAATAATCCAGGCCGACCCGTGATGAATAGGAATCCTTTGAGAAGGAAAGCAGGAGGGGGCTTTGCGCCTGAACGGGCGCGGCGGTAGATACGGCCGCCCCCTGCGCCGCCGCGTCCTGGGTGAAAAAAAGAGTCCCGCCCGCCGCAAAGGCACAGAGCGCGAAAAGCCCCGCTGAGACCGCCCTCCGGGCGGCCCAGGGCCGAAGATATTTGAGCGTACGTTCGAGGATCATCTCTGTGTCTCTCTCCGCTCCTGTCAGCCGCGGCGGCTTTGTGCCGGTCGCCGCGCCACGCACCCCGGCGGTTCTCCTGCCGCCCGCAGGCTATATGCCCGCCTAAAACCCTTCTTTTGTGTAGCGCTCAAGCAGTTCCCTGGCCAGCCGGCCTTCCGGGTTAAGCTTAAGCGCCTCGTCCAGGGCCGCTTTAAACTCGGCTTCAAGCCTGGCCGTATTCCTCAGCTTTGCGCCTTCCACGGCGCGCAGCGCGGCCAGGTCAGCGGCCTTAAGAGAATAGGTTTCGCCCAGGAATTTAGCGGGCTTTATAAATGGTATCAGGTTGCCTGTCCTCAGGGCTTCAACTATCACCGCCGAAGCCCCGCCGTAGGCCTTGTATAGCAGTTGGGCCGCCGCCTTCGGATCTTCCCCCGCCGTAGCCAGGGCCGCGCCCTCCTGAAAATCGGTTTCGGCCAGCTGCCGGCGCGCGTCTATAAGCGCCGGGCAGTGGTTAAGGGCGCCCTGATAGAAAGCGCGCGCCTGCGCGTACTCTTTTTTAACCAGGGCCGCATTGCCCAGCACCGCCATCTCGACGGCCGCCCGGAAGGCTTTATCCGAACCCGCCCTGGCGTTAAAGCCCGCGACGGCCGTCCTGGTTTCCGGGTCGCGCAGGGCGTCGGCCGCGGCCACTTCGGCCGCGGAGACCAGCGCGGCCGGGGCGTATTTCTTAACGGCGGCATCGGAAGCCGCCATTTTCTCGGCCTCCGTCTTCATGGCCTGTACTTTAACGGCGCCGGCTTCGTAAGCGGCGGCCTTTTCAAAAAGCGGCTCCGGCGCTTTGTTAAGGCTCAGGTAAGCCTCCGACTCCAGCCAGGGCAGGGCCGAAGCGTTCGCGGCCAGGCCGGCCAGCAGGGCGCAATAGCGCTGTCCTTCGCCCCCCCCTCCGGCCGCGGCGGAGGCATACAGGTCCTGCGCCTGCGCGGCCATGGCCTCAAGCCCGCCGAGATCGCCCCTGGCGGCGAAAAAATTTATCAGCGACTCGCGGGCGCTCCAGTTAAGGGGGCTGCCGGCCAGCGCTTTTTTAAGCGCGGCGGCTTCCAGCTCCTGCGCCCCGGCAAAGCCGTTCCTGGAGGCGGAGTCCGACAGCCGGCCCAGCAGGTCGACGGCCTGCCCGGACTCGGGCGCGTAGGACAGCGCTTTTTCGATATTGGAGAAAGCGGCTTCGACCTCGGCCTGGGGCGGGTTCCGGGCTTCCGCCGTTTTGCGGGCCTTGCCCAGGTAATAATCCGCCGCTTTCTGCTTGAACATGCCGCAGCCGGAAAAAACCAGCGCCGACAGGAGCGCGACCGCCAGTCTTGAAATTTTCATTCAGAAGCTCTCCGCTTTCAGGATCCTGCCGGAGTAAAGCGTGTGCGGCGCGTCCGCAAGAAAAGCCCGCGCCCCCTCCACCCCCCTCCAAAGCTCGTAAAAATTGTCGCTGT
>CAIQNV010000122.1 GCA_903873295.1 uncultured Elusimicrobia bacterium | reverse complement strand
ATGGAAGGCGTTCTGGGCTAAGTTGTTGGATCTTCATGGCCGCTGTTCCGTTAAATCCTACTCGCTCAACTTCTTCGTGGCATGACTGTGCGTGTACGACTATGGGACACTATTAATTTCTTGTAGCGGGCCAGCGGCTCGGCCAGGCCTTTTATCGCCGTCTCCCAGAAAGCCGGCTTTCCTATGTCCGCGCCGAGGCTGCGCTTCGCCACGTTCTCTACGGTATCCGAGCCGGTAAGGCGCAGGAAGGCCTCGTACTTGGGCAGGAAGGCCGGGCCCTCCTCCTTGAATTTGCGGAACAGCGTGGCCGCCATCAGGAAGCCGAAGGTGTAAGGGAAGTTGTAGAAGGAAACTCCGGCCATGTAGAAATGCAGCTTGGAAGCCCAGAACAGGGGGTCCTCGCCGCCGGGCTCGAGCGCGTCGCCGAAGATGCGCTTCTGCGCCGCCACCATGAGTTCCTTAAGGCGGGCCACGGAAACTTCGCCCTTCTGCCGCTCCTCGTAGAAAGCTTTTTCGAATTCGAACCGCGTCGTTATGTCCAGTATGGTCACGGCGGCGCCGCTAAGGTATTCGTCCAGCATTATCAGCTTCTGGGCCTCGCTCACGCCGGGATCGGCCTGTATGCCTTCGGCCAGCAGGTGCTCGCCGAAGATGGAGGCGGTTTCGGCCAGAGTCATCGGGTATTCGGTGGCCCAGGGCCTCATTGCCTTTAACAGATGGCTGTGCCAGGCGTGGCCCATCTCGTGCGCCAGCGTGTTAACGTCGCCCAGCGCTCCGTTGAAGGTCATATAAACCTGCTGCTCCCTGGTCAGGTTCGAGCCGGTGCAGAACGCCCCGGGGCGCTTCCCGCCGCGCGCTTCGCTCTCCAGCCAGCGCTTCCCGAGGAAGTCCTTATAATACTGCCCGAGGGCGGGGTAGACGCGCCCGAAGGCGGCCTGCACTTTATCCGAGCCCTCCTCCCAGGTATAAAGCCCGGAATCCTTGAGCGGCAGCGGGGCCTCGCGCTCGAAAAAAGCTATCCCCTTCCTGTCCATGGCCGCGGCTTTAACGCGCAGTATCTCGCGCACCGGCTCCAGGTTCTTATGGACGGCGGCGTACATGGCGTCCAGCGTGCTGCGCTTGATGCCGGCCCCGAACATCGTCTGGTCGAGGAAATGCTTTATCCCCCTCCGGCGGTACAGGGCGAACCGGGTGCCCGCCAGGGCGTTGAGCGCGGCGGCGCAGGAATCCTCTATGCCGGCCCAGGCCTTGTTCCCGCCCTCGAAAGCGGCGCGGCCCACGCGGCGGTCGGAATCGGCCATCAGCGCGCGCCAGCGCGAGATGGGCAGGCGCTCCTGTCTCCCGTCGGGCCAGTTCATGTCGAACATAAGCTTGCCGGAAATTTTATTGTAGAGCCGCTCCCAGGACTGGAAGCCGTCCACGCCCAGGTCGGCGGCCAGCTTCTCCTCCTCCGGGCTCATCGTCCGCTTCGCCGCTTCGCGCACGCGCCGGAGCGAATGCTCGGCGCCCTTGAGCTTCTCCCGCTTTATGAAGGCGGCAAAGACCTTCTCCGGGACGTTCTTGAAGGCCCGCAGCATGTCCACGCCGAACTTGGAGTATTCGGCGAAAAGGGAGGAAAGCTTCGCGTTTTCCGCGGAGTAGATATCCTTGTCCGTATGCGCGGCCTCAAGGCAGCCTACATACGAGCTTATATGGCCGAGGCGGGTCTCGGCGTTCTCTGCGGCCAGCAGGAGCTTCTCCCAGTCGCCGGCCGTTTTGGCAGACAGGGGTGCGAGCTTCGCCGCTTTTTTTTGCAGCGTCTTTATATCCGCGGAAAGTTTGGTTTTGAATTTTATCATCTCCGGCCCGTTGAAAGCCGGGAAGTAACCTGTAAGGTCCCACTGCACGCCCTGTT